>JAKAZJ010000387.1 GCA_021826565.1 Pseudomonadota bacterium
GACGGGATCGACAACCGAGATTTCTTGCCGATCGATTTAGCGCAGCTATACTGGGGGCATGCTTGGCCCCCTGCCTCTGCTGGGATTGCGCGCGTTCGTGGAGGTCGGCCGGGCCGGCAGCATGAAGACCGCCGCCTGTCGGCTCGGGGTGACGTCAGGCGCCGTCAGCCAGCAGGTGAAGCTGCTGGAACGACGGCTTGGCCGAACCCTGTTCGAGCGCCATAATCGGGCGGTGCGCCTCACAGAGGATGGGAAACGGCTGCTCGACGACGTGGCCGATGCGTTCGTGCGCATCGAAGAGGCGGTCGAGGCGATCCGGCAGGACCAGGTCCATGATCGCAGCACCCTGACGGTCAGCACGACGGCCTCCTTTGCCGCGACCTGGCTTGTGCCGCGGCTTGGGCGGTTCACCGCGCGCCACCGTCGCATTGAGGTGAGGGTTCTCACGACGCCGGAGCTTGTACCGTTCGGGGGCGGCCCCGGTTACGCCGATTTGGCGATCCGACACGGCCTGGGCCGATGGCCGGGCGTCGAGGCGGTGCACCTGTTGCAGCCCCGGCTGGTTCCGGTGGGAAATACCCGGCTGCTCGCCGACGGGCCGCCGATTCGGTGCCCCGAGGACTGCCTGAATTATCCGCTGCTGCAAGACCCGATGGCCGTGGACTGGCGGTTATGGCTGCAAGCACTCGGCGCCAATCACCGGGATCCGCGCAGCATCCGTGGTACCCGGTTTTCCGATGCGACCCTGCTGGCCCGTGCCGCTATCGCGGGCCAGGGACTTGCTCTTTTGCGCGACACGTATGTCGCAGACGACATCGCGTCCGGGCGACTTGAGATTGCGATTGTTGCCCCCTGGCCTGCCGAGTTTGCCTACTATGTCGCGACCAGACCAGGGTCGGAGCGCCGTAACCCGCAGATCGCCCGGTTCAAGGAATGGCTTCTGCAAGAAGCAGCGAGCCCTGGTTAGGGAACCTCTGATCAACCGGTTTCTGATGACCGAGACCGTCCGGTTTTCCGCCGAGATGGCCTGAAACGCACCGATAGGCAGGGAGCTTACCGCATTTTCGCTCGCATCTGGCGCGGCGGGCCGCGCGTTGGACACACTACGCCTGTCGGGGCTGCAACAATCGATCGCGCATAAGGAACAAATTGACCAGCGCCCATGTCACGAACAGGCGGTGCGCGTTCTTGATCCTGATCGTCCAGCCAGCGCGGCATGCACGCGGTCTCTGCCTCGTGCGTCAATGCTGCGACAAGCACCGAGGTATCGAGATAGAGGATCAATAACGCGCCTCGTCGCGCATGCGGCGGATGAATTCGCCCGCCGGCTCCGCCTGCAGCGGCATCTTCTCGACCATCGCGCGCAGGGCTGCGATGTCGATGCGCTTGCGCGGCGCCTTCGCAGCGACGATCCGTGCTACCTGCTTGCCGCGGCGGGTGATCTGGACGGTCTCGCCGCCGGCGGCACGCTCGACCAGTTCGCTCAGATGCGCCTTGGCGTCGGCGATGCTCACACTGCCCATGATGCGATCCTGACCACCTAGTTGGTCAGATGTAGCACGGCGCGGACCGGGCCCAAAGCGCCGGGGCGGGTAACCGCCGGGGCACGGGGAGGCCGGAGAGCGAGAGGGTGGCCGGGACGGGGTGAGCCGGGCGGGGTCGAGAGAGCGCCCGCCGGCTTCGGAACCCCGCTCTCCGGAAGCCCTCCATGACCCTCATCGTCCCCGCCTTGGCCGAACGGTCGGCCACGTCTGCGTCCTTGTCCGCACTCGGTGCCCCCGATCGGGCTGTCGCCATCCTCCACGCCGCCCGTCTGCTGCTGCCCACGCTGGAGCGGGGCCAGGTCCTTGATGCCGCCATCCTGCGTGCCGCCATGGAGACGGCGTTCGGCGCCTCCGACGCGACCGGCACGTGGGTGTGGAAGGACGCCTATGAAGCCTGCGAGGCAGCGCAGGTTCTGTTCCTGCGCCGCCACGGACCGGCCATGCGCGCCTGCGCCGGCACGTCGGCAGGGGTGCTCGCCATGTTGACCCGGCTGGCCGCGCTGGTGCCCACGCATACGCGCCGCTCCGAGGAGAGCGAGGCGCTCCAGCAGTTCTCGACGCCGATCGCGCTCGGCTTCGTGGCCTGTGTCGCCGCCGCGATCACGCCGGGCGACCTGGTGTTGGAGCCGTCGGCCGGCACCGGGCTGCTCGCCGTTTTCCCCGCGCTGGCTGGGGGGTCATTGGCGTTGAACGAGCTCGCCGAAACCCGCGTCGAGTTGCTGGGCCATTTGTTCCCCGGCGTTGTCGTCACCCGCCACGATGCGGCCCAGATCCACGACTATCTGGACCCCGCCATCGCGCCGTCGGTGGTGCTGATGAACCCGCCCTTCTCGGTCGCGGCGCATGTCGAGGGGCGGGTCGCGGATGGTGCCTTCCGGCATGTCGCCTCAGCGATGGCTCGCCTCGTCGAGGGCGGGCGGCTGGTCGCCATCACCGACACCTCGCTCTCGCCGGACAACCCGTCCTGGCGGGAGGAGTTCGTTCGGCTGCAGGCGCGCGGGCGGGTGGTGTTCTCAGCCGGGATCGATCGGCGCGTCTATGCCCCGCATGGCACCGCCGTCGAGACGCGGCTGACCGTCATCGACCGCGTGCCGGCCGAGGACCCGACTGTCTTCCCCCCATGCCCCGGCACTGCCCCCGACGCGGCGACGCTGCTGGAGTGGGTGACGCGCCTCGTGCCGCCGCGCCCGGCCGTATCCGCGCCCCCGGTTGCGACGCCCGCCGCCCGCCCGGTGCCCCCGCGCGCGATCGTCCCGCGCCTGCATCTCATCCCGACCCGTCATCCGGAACCGGCGATCGATCCCGGCCTCCCGCTCGCATACGAGGTCCGGGAGGAACCGCCGCCGGAGCATGGCCGGATCAGCGATGCGCTCTACGAGAGCTATTCCGTCCAGACCATCGCCATCCCCGGCGCGCAGCCGCATCCGACGAAGCTGGTGCAATCCGCCGCCATG
Source organism: Pseudomonadota bacterium (assembly GCA_021826565.1). Next base: position 2,999 of record JAKAZJ010000387.1, read on the forward strand.
GCCTCGGTCGCGCCACCCTGCCCAAGCTACCGGCCCCATCTGCCGCCGGTGGTTATGTCGGGCGCCCTGTTGTCGGACGCGCAGATCGAGAGCGTGATCTACGCGGGCGAAGCTCATGCCGGGCATCTCGCCGGCTCCTGGCTGGTGGATGCGACCTACGACCAGGTCTCCGCCGCCCCCGACGACGCCGAGGGCATGGTGCGCTTCCGCCGTGGCTGGTTCCTCGGCGACGGCACCGGCGCCGGCAAAGGGCGGCAGGTGGCCGGCGTCATCCTCGACAACTGGCTGAAGGGCCGCCGCCGCGCGCTCTGGGTCTCGAAGTCCGACAAGCTGATCGAGGATGCCCAGCGCGACTGGTCCGCCCTCGGCCAGGAGCGGCTGCTGATCACCCCGCTCGCGCGCTTCCGGCAGGGCACGCCGATCCGGCTCGACCAGGGC
>JAKAZJ010000388.1 GCA_021826565.1 Pseudomonadota bacterium
CGGAAGTTTCATCCCCGACGCCTGGCACGAAACCTACGCCACCGCCGACATAGTGGAATATGACCGGGTGAAGCTGGTAAAGCTGGGGCGGGAATTCCTGCTGCGGCGGTAGCGGCGGTCAGGCTCCGCGCGCGATCAGAGCGCCGCCGGCAGTGGGTCCTTTCCCGCGGCACGGGCGCGCGCCCGGATGCGGGCCAGCATCGCGCGCTTGGCGGGCGTGCGCCGCCCGCCATCGTTGCGGGCTGCCAAAATCTCGGCATCGGTCACGCCGAGGGCGCGCTTGCGGGCTTCGACGGCCGCGACGAATGCTTGCAACGGAACAGGATCACGCATCAGGTCAGATCTATCGCATCCGGATCGCCCGTTTCTTCGACAATCCGGCGACGCAGATAGGTCCGATCCGGGGTCGCGGCAGGCCGAAACAGTAAGCGGGCCTGGCGCAGCATGGCGTGGTCGTGCTGGTTAGAGGCCGCATATTGTCCCAGCCGGTCCGCGATCAGGTCCTCGACCGGGGGAAACAGCACATGCGCGTCCGGCGCGACCGCGACGGGCTGGATCCGCGCAGAGTCGGTGCGGCCGTCGAACAAGGCGCCGGAGACCCGTTCAAACCCGTAGCGCGGCAGGTCCGGGTGGTAGAAGCCACGCCGCATCCGTCCCGAGCGGTCCTCGCGCCGGCAGCCCTCGGCCAGCAGGGACGCTTCGAATCCGAGATCTGCCACCAAGTCGAAATCGCCCGAGAGTATCGCGCCTTGCGTGTAAAAAGCGCGACCGCAGCGCCACCTACGATGACCATACGCCGTCCGGTTTCGCGCCGGTACCGCTCGGTCGCGCGGGACAGCATCGCCAGAGCGTCCGTGTAATCCGCGGGCAACCCGCTCACCCAACGTCTCCTCAGCGACCGGTCTACAACATCTTAGCCCGCCGCCCGCCTACCCCGCCAGCAAGGTCCGCATCGCCCCCCACTGCCCGAACAACCGCAACAGCACCCGCGCCGCCCGGCCGCGCGCGCCGGTCAGTCCCGGGTCGCGCGCCAGCAGCACGGCCGCGTCCCGATGCGCCATCAGCAACAACCCCTCATGCGCGTCCGGATCGGCCAGGCGGAACCCGGGCTGGCCGGCCTGGCGCGTGCCCAGCACGTCGCCGGCGCCGCGCAGGCGGAAATCGGCATCGGCGATGACGAAGCCGTCATCGGTGTCGCGCAGCAGGGTCAGGCGCTCGCGCGCCGCCCGGGTCGGGGCGTCGTCATGGACCAGCAGGCAGAAGCTGGCGACCGCGCCGCGCCCCACGCGCCCGCGCAGCTGGTGCAGCTGCGCCAGGCCGAAACGCTCGGCATGTTCGATCACCATCACGGATGCGGCGGGGACATCGATGCCGACTTCGACCACCGTGGTCGCCACCAGCACCCGGGCCAGCCCGGAGGCGAAATCGGCCAGCGCCCGCGCCCGGACCTCCGCATCCTGGCGGCCATGGGCCAGCGCCACGACGGGGCCGAAGCGCGCGGTCAGCATCGCGTGGCGTTCCTCGGCGGCGGCGAGGTCCGAGACCTCGCTCTCCGCCACCAGCGGGCAGACCCAGTAGATTTGCGCGCCGTCCGCCAGCTTGCGCGCCAGGCCGTCGATCACGTCGCCCAGCGTGGCCAGTGAGTGCAAAGTGGTGCGGATCGTGCCGCGCCCGGCGGGTTTTTCGGTCAGGCGGGAGATCTCCATCTCGCCCCACTGGGTCAGCAGCAAGGTGCGCGGGATCGGCGTGGCGGTCATCACCAGCACATCCGTCTCCGGCCCCTTCTCGCCCAGCAGCAGGCGTTGCGCGACGCCGAAGCGGTGCTGCTCGTCGATCACCGCCACACCCAGGTTGTGATACGCGACGGCTTGCTGGAACAGGGCGTGGGTGCCGACCACGATCGGCACCGATCCATCCGCGAGCCCGGCCAGCAGCTTCGCCCGCGCCCGTCCCTTCACCGCGCCGGTCAGCAGCGCGACCGGCACCGGGGATAGCGCCGACAGGGTACGATGGTGCTGGCGAGCCAAAATCTCGGACGGCGCCATCAGCGCGGCCTGCGTGCCGGCTTCCACCGCGCGCAGCATCGCCAGCAGCGCGACCAGAGTCTTGCCGGAGCCGACATCGCCTTGCAGCAGGCGCAGCATCCGGCGCGGCGCGCCCAGATCGGCGTCGATCTCGGCCAGCGCGCGCCGTTGCGAGGCGGTGGGCGGATGGCCGAAGCGGGCGAGCGCGCGGGCGCGCAACGTGCCATCCCCGGTCAGGGCGCGGCCGGGGCGGCCGCGCAGCCGGCCGCGCACCACCGCCAGCGCGATCTGGCCGGCGAGCAGCTCGTCATACGCCAGCCGCGCCGCCGGCCGCGTGCCGGGCGGTTCCGCCGGCGCCTGCACCGCACGCAACGCGACGGCAAACCCCGGCCAGGCTTCGCGCCGCAGCAGCGCCGGATCGTGCCATTCGGGGAACGCGGGGAGCAGCGCCAGCGCATGGGTCATCGCGGCGCGAAGCTGATTCGGCCACAGCCCGGCGGTCAGCGGCCAGACCGGCTCGATCGCCGGGATTGCGTCGGGCTTGTCGGCCGCGACCACGTGATCCGGATGCGGCATGGTCAGGCGGTCGGCGAAGCGTTCCAGCCGGCCCGAGACCAGCAGCCGCGCCCCCGGCAGCATTTGCGCGGCGCGGCGGAACCGGAAGAACACCAGGTCCAGCCGCCCGGTGCCGTCGGTCACGATCACCCGCCAGGGCTGGCGGTCGTTAGCCGGCGGCTCGATCTGGTCCACGGTCACCGCCAGGGTCACAAGATGGCCCGGGGCGGCCTCGGCCAAAGCCGGGTGGGCACGCCGGTCGAGCCAGGTCTCGGGGCGATGGAACAGCAGATCCAGCACCCGCTCCCCGCCCGCGGCGCGGGCCAGCAGCCGGGCGCGCGGCGGCCCGACCCCGGGCAGGGTGGTAAGCGGGGCCAAAAGAGGCGCCAGATCCGGTTCTTGGTCCACGCCCCCGGTATGCCATCGGCGGCGCGGCGGCGGGAGGGGTTGGCTTCCGCCCGTGTCGCCGGCATCTTCCGGCGATGCCGCGTGCATCCTGTCCCGCCTGCCTCCCGGACCGTTTGCCCTGCCCGGCGCGGCCGGGCCACCATCGTCGAATCATGCCGGTTCGAATCAAGCCAATTGCACGGGAGTGGGCGTGACCGCCCGGTTGCTGCGCTTCTTCTGGACCAACCGCTACTCGGTGCTGCTGCTCGCGGCACTGACCCTGGGCGCCGGGCTGGTTGCGGTCATGCGCCTGCCGGAGACGGTGTTCCCCGATCTGTCCTTCCCCAAGGTCGTGGTGCTGGTCACCGACGGGGATCTGCCGGTGCGGCTGATGCTGCTCCAGGCCACGCGCCCGCTGGAACTGGCCGCCCAGGGCGAGCCGGGGGTGCGTCT
>JAKAZJ010000389.1 GCA_021826565.1 Pseudomonadota bacterium
GCAATGGGCCGATGAGCTGCGCGCGGCGGCGCTGGCGCGCGGCGTGAACGTGATCGTGGACGGCACGCTGCGCGACGCCGCGTGGGCGGTGGAGATGGCCCGTCAGGCAACCGCCACGGGCTATGCGGTGGAGGTCCACGCCGTCGCCGTGCCGCTGGAGATCAGCGCGCAGGGAGTACGGGAACGGTTCGAAACCTCCGCCGCCGCCGCGGCGACCTGGACCGGCCCGGAGGCGCAGCGCCCGCTGCCGCGCACCGTGCCGGAGGCGTATCAGCGCGCCGCCTATGACGGGCTGCCGGTCGCGCTGGCGGCACTAAGCGGCTCGGGGCTGGTCGCGCGGCTGCGCATCGCGCGGCGCGATGGCACGGCCGTGATCGACGCGATCGGCCCGGACGCGGTCGCCGCCAACGGGGCCGCCACCAGTCCCAATCCTTTCGCGGCGGCGCTGCAGGACGAACGGGATCGGCCCTGGACCGGGCCGGAGCTGACCGCCTACCGACAAAGCTCCGATAAAATCCTGGACCTGATGCGTGTCCGTGACGCGCCGGACCGGCAGCGCGCGGAAACCGCGGCGACGCTGGGCACAACCGCCGCGCGCGAACAGGGCCGCGCGCGCGCGGCCTGGCTGCGCCGCGTGCTGGACTATGAACCGCCCTGACGGCGCCGGCCCGGCGAGCGGGCGGGCCGCTGCCGCGCCGCGTGCCCGGTTGCACATTTCCCGGGATCACCGAATACTGAATCCGAAGGTGGCCAGACCGCCCCAGGGAGCCGATCACAACAAACATGGAGGCACGACAATGTCCTTCTATCGCGGCATGACTTGCGAGAACGTCACCATCCGCGGCGCCGACGCCGCCCCGATCACCGCCTATGTCGCCCGCCCCGCCGGTCCCGGCCCCTTCCCCGGCGTCGTGCTGATCCACCACCTGCCGGGCTGGTCCGAGCTTTATATCGAAACCACCCGCCGCTTCGCCCATCACGGCTACCTCGCGATCTGCGCCAATCTGTATCAGCGCGAAGGCGGCAGCGAGGCCAATCCCGACGACGTCGCCGCCAAGGTCCGCGCCGAGGGCGGCATCGCGGACGCGCAGATGGTGGGCGACACCGCGGCCGCGGTGAGCTGGATGCGCGCCCAGCCCGGCCATAACGGCAAGGTCGGGCTGTTCGGCTCGTGCTCGGGCGGGCGGCACGCTTTCATCTATGCCTGCCAGCGCAAGGACGTGGATGCCTGCGTGGAGCTGTGGGGCGGGCGCGTGGTGATGGGCAAGGAGGAGCTGAACGCCAAGACCCCGGTCGCGCCGATCGACATGACGAAGGATCTCTGCTGCCCGCTGCTGGGCCTGTTCGGCAACGACGACCGCGCCCCCAGCCCCGAGCAGGTGAACCAGCACGAGGCCGAACTGAAGAAACACGGCAAATCCCACGAGTTCCACCGCTACGACGGCGCCGGCCACGGCTTCTTCTACTGGCACCGCCCGCTGTATCGGCCGGAACAGGCGATGGACGGGTGGAGCAAAACCTTCGCCTTCCTCGGCAAGCATCTGGCGACGTGAGGGAGGGCGCGGCGATGTGCACCTCCATCATCGAGATCGCGCGCGCGGACGGCATGGCCAAGCGCGGCGACGATTGGTTCCCGCTGACCACCGCCGTGGTCGCCTATGACCACGCCCGCCACGCGCCGCTCGGCGACGTGATCACGCTCGATTTCATCAACACGGCGCTGGACCCCGGCGCGCGGGCGGGGGTGGAACTGACCTTGGAGTCGGCCCGGGCGCTGCGCGCCGCGCTCGACCGCGCGATTGCAGCGGCCGCGTTCGAGGAGGCGGAGATCCGCGGCACGGGCGCCGGGCTGCGCCTGGTGCCGGCGGCATAGCGGGCGGGCGGGGGAATAACGGGCGGGGCGGTTGACGCCCCGCCCCCCAGCCGCGACAACGCCGCCGTGCCTCTCCGCCACCTCCTCGCCATCGAGGGTCTGCACCCTCCGCAGATCGGCCAGCTCCTGGACCTGGCCGAGAGTTACGTGCTGCTCAACCGCTCCGGCAAGACGCAGCGGGATCTGCTGCGCGGACGCACCCTGATCAACCTGTTCTTCGAGGACAGTACCCGCACCCGCACCAGCTTCGAACTCGCCGGCAAGCGGCTGGGCGCGGACGTGATCAACATGTCCGTCGCCACCTCCTCGGTGAACAAGGGCGAGACGCTGCTGGATACCGCCGCCACCCTGAACGCGATGCAATGCGATCTGCTGGTGGTGCGTCATGGCCAGTCCGGCGCGCCCAACCTGCTGGCGCAGAAGGTCGAAGCCGCGGTCATCAACGCCGGCGACGGCACCCACGAACACCCGACCCAGGCGCTGCTGGACGCGCTGACCATCCGCCGCCGCATGGGCCGGCTGGAGGGGCTGACGGTCGCCATCTGCGGCGATATCGCCCATTCCCGCGTCGCGCGCTCCAACATCCACCTGCTGACCACGATGGGCAGCCGCGTGCGCGTGATCGGCCCGCCCACCCTGATTCCCGCCGCGATCACCGATTTTGGCGTGGAACTGTACCACGACATGGCGACCGGCCTGGCCGGGGCCGATATCGTGATGATGCTGCGCCTGCAGCGCGAACGCATGGAAGGCGCCAACAGCCTGGTGCCCTCGGCACGCGAGTTTTTCCGCTTCTGGGGGCTGGATGCCGCCAAACTGGCCTATGCGAAACCAGGCGCGCTGGTGATGCATCCCGGGCCGATGAATCGCGGCGTCGAAATCGACAGCGCGGTCGCCGACGACCCGCTGCGCTCGGTGATCCGCGAGCAGGTGGAGATGGGGGTCGCGGTGCGGATGGCGGTGCTCGACATGCTCGCGCGCGGCGGCGCCAATGGCTGAGCGGTCCATGGCGGAGCGTGACGTCCTGATCGCGGGCGCGCGTCTGCTGGACCCGGCCTCCGGCCTGGATCGGCCCGGCGCCCTGCTGATCCGCGACGGCCGCATCGCCGAGCTGGGCCCCGGGGTCACCGCGCCCGAGGGCGCCCTGACCGTCACCGCCGAGCCGGGGAGTATTCTCTGTCCCGGGCTGATCGATCTGCGCGCGGCACTCGGCGAACCGGGCGCCGAATACCGCGAAACCATCGCGTCGGCCGCGATCGCCGCCGCCGCCGGCGGGATCACCACGCTGGCGGCACTCCCCGACACCTCGCCGGCGACCGACGATCCGGCCCTGGTCCGCCTGCTGCGCGCGCGGGGCGAAGAAACCGGCAGCCTGACCATCCTGCCCTATGGCGCCGTCACCAGCGGCTGCCGCGGCGAGAGCCTGGCCGAGCTTGGTCTGTTGGCCGAGGCCGGCGCGGTTGCGTTCACCGACGGCGCGCGCACGATCGGGCCGGCGCAGCTGATGCGCACGGCGTTGGCCTATGCCGCCGGGTTCGGCC
>JAKAZJ010000390.1 GCA_021826565.1 Pseudomonadota bacterium
CGTGAGCAGGGTGAGCCGGCTTATCTGGACGCGGTGACAGAACCAGAGGCCGACGAGGGGTCGCCGTCGATCCTCCCGGGCAATGAAGGCAGCGAGGATGCCGGCCTTTACCCCCAGGCGGTCGGGATCGTGATCCGGGAGGGCAAGGCGAGCACCTCGTTCCTCCAGCGGCATCTCAACATCGGCTACAACCGTGCCGCCAAGCTGATCGAGCAGATGGAAAAGGAAGGCATCATCAGCCCCGCGAACCACGCCAACAAGCGCGAGGTGCTGGTCCATCGCGGAGACGAGGAGCGCTGATCCCGCGGCCCCCTTGGCACCATCCGGGCCTGTGCTAAAGCCCCTCGCCATGCGCCAGTACCTGGACTTCGAGAAACCCCTCGCCGAGCTTGAAAGCAAGATCGACGAGCTGCGCCGGATGACCGAGCCGGGCGGGATCAACATCGCCGACGAGGTCGCCCGGCTGCGCGACAAGTCCGAAAAGCAGCTGCGCGCGACCTATGCCAAGCTCTCCCCGTGGCAACAGGTGCAGGTGGCCCGACACCCGGACCGACCGAAGGCGACCGCCTATCTGTCAGGCTTGCTTTCCGACTTCACGCCACTCGGCGGGGATCGCGGATTTGCGGACGACGCCGCCTTGATCGGTGGACTCGGGCGGTTCCGCGGGCAGCCCGTCGTGGCGATGGGAACCGAGCGCGGCACCGATACCGAATCCCGCGTGAAGCACAATTTCGGCATGGCGCGGCCGGAGGGGTATCGGAAGGCTCGGCGCCTGGTCGAGCTCGCGGGTCGGTTCGGCCTGCCCGTCCTGAGCTTCGTCGATACGGCCGGCGCTTTCCCCGGTATCGACGCCGAAGCCCGAGGCCAAGCCGAAGCGATCGCGCGGGCGATCGAGGCTTTCCTGATGGCTCCGGTGCCGATCATCGCGGTCGTGGTGGGAGAGGGCGGATCCGGGGGAGCGATCGCCCTGGCGGCCGGTGACCGGGTGATGATGCTTGAGCATGCCGTGTATTCGGTGATTTCACCCGAAGGCTGCGCATCGATCCTCTGGCGTGACGCAGCGGCGGCGGCGCAAGCCGCCGAGGCGTTGCGTCTGACCGCGGCGGATTTGTTGCGGATGCGGTTGATCGATCGGCTGATCGCGGAACCGTTGGGTGGCGCCCAGCGCGACCCCGAGGCCACGATCGCTTCGGTGGGTGAAGCGGTCGCCGCCGCGTTTCCCGAGTTGCTGGCGATGGACCATGTGACCCGGATGGCACGGCGCGAGGAGAAGTTCCTCGCCATGGGCCGGGCCGGCTGACGCAAGCCCCCCCTTTTGGATGGAAGCTGAGAACCCCAGGATCAGCGCCGGCCCGGCAGATGACAGGCAATATAGGGCGGAAGATGAAACGCCGCCGCATGGATCTCCGGCGTCCAATAACGCGTCGTCCCCAGAATTCCGGTCGCCTCCGCGCGACGGCGTAGCTCCTCCACCGGAACTTCGAGCAAACTCGCGTCTTTCGCCGCCCAGCCGAGTGTCATGAACCCGCCGACATAGGTCGGCACGGCGGCAAGGTAGGCCGTTACGCAGGGAAAGAAGCGCGCCCGGCGGCGGGACGTTTCGGCCAGTTCGTCAGCCTGCATGAACGGCACGCCGCACTGGTTCACGACGAGGCCCCGGGGCGTCAGGATCCGCGAGCAGTTGGCGTAGAACGCATCGGTGAACAACACCTCGCCAACGCCGATCGGATCGGTGGAGTCCACGATAATGACATCGAAGCTGGCATCGGGAGCGCGTTGGACATAGTCGATGCCATCGCCGACGATCACCTCGGCGCGTGGATCTTCCCACGCCGAGCCTCCTATCGTCAGCAGATACTGCTTCGATAGGGCGATGACATCGCCATCGATCTCGACCATCACGGCGCGGCGCGTGGTGCGATGCGCCAAGACCCGCTTCAGCACGCCGCCATCGCCGGCGCCGATGATGAGCACGTTCGCCGCGGCGCCGTGGGCGAGCAGCGGCACATGCGCGAGCATCTCCTGATAGACGAACTCGTCGGCCTCAGTGATCTGGACCACCCCGTCAAGCAGCATCACCCGGCCGTGCGACCCGGTCTCCAGGATCACGATGTCCTGGAACCGCGATTTGACGCGAGCCAGCGTCCGAGAGATGCGGAAGCGCTGTCCCCAGTCGGGGTAGAGCGTCTCATGCGCCCAGAGATCGGCCGACATCAGACAACCAAGCCGCGGCGCTGCTCGGCCAGTTGGACGTGTGCAGGCCGGAAGGCGGCCTTCAGGACCGGCAACGACAAATACGGGTTGCAGGCCCCGCACATGAAGATGTCGATCGCCGCGAAATCCCGCTCCGGCCAAGTGTGAATGGAAATATGGCTTTCCGCCAGCACCAGCACGCCGGAGACGCCGCCGTTGGGAGAGAAATGATGAAAATGCCCATGCAGAATCGTAGCGCCCGCGGCCTCGGCCGCAGCGCGCAATGCAGCATCGATGGATGCCGGATCGGTGAGGTTGGACGCCCCCCACAAGTCCAGCAGCAGATGGGTGCCGGCGAATTGGACGCCGTCACGGGTAACGAAATAGTCCTTCGCCGCGTCGGCGGCGGGGGCGATCGGGCTGCTGCTCGGAGTCTCCGAGACCATCCCCAGCGGAGCGAGTGCGTTCATCCGTACCCTGTCCCTACCAGAAGACGGCCTTGGGGCAGCGCTGCGCGCCCACCCGGTCGGCCAAGGGGGGGCGATATGGAGAAACCGAGGCCATCGCGCAAGAGGGCAGAGACCCCGCGCGCCATGAATTTGCGCGCAGGGGGCTCAGCGCACCGCCCGCAACGCCTGTCCCACCCCGGCCGCCAGGGCGGCGGTGGCCCCTGCGCGAGCAATCTGGTCAGGCGAGCGCACCCCCGGCGCGGTCAACAGCCGGAACAGATCGGCGAGCGGTCCTGTGCCCATCCGAGCCTGGTCAGCCCGCATCGCCGCCAGTCCGGCCAGATCCCCCGCGCGCACCCGGGCAGTGGCCAGGCGCAACAGAAGTTGCCGACGCCCCGGGGGCAAGCTGCCGGAGGGCGGAACGGTGATGGCCGCCTCCGCGGAGAGCGCCGCGACCGCCCCCTTCCAGTCCCCAGCCCGGGTTGCAATCGCGGCGGCGGCCCGGTCGGCAGACGCCGCATTCATTTTCAGCAATGCCGCCTCCGCCTCCGGCACATGTCCCTGAGCGGCGTCGATCCGCGCGGCCAGGATCGCGCGCCGCAGCGCCAGGCTGGACGGAAGATCGGACGCCGCGGTCGCCGCCAGCACCTTCGCCGCCGCCGTCACGTTCCCCTGATCCAGGCGCAACTCGGCCAACCTCGCCCCGAACCGGGCCCGCGCCGGCGCGGTCGGCGCCTCCCGCGCCAGACGGGCGAGCAACGGCGCCGCTTG
>JAKAZJ010000391.1 GCA_021826565.1 Pseudomonadota bacterium
GCCATCTTATTTTTTCAAACTCAGCGCATTTCAGGATGATCTTCTGCGTTTGTACGAAGCACAGCCGGATTTCATCCTGCCGCAATCCCGCCGCAACGAGGTTGTCAGCTTCGTGCGTTCCGGCCTGCGCGACCTGTCGATCAGCCGCACCAGCTTCACCTGGGGCATCCCCGTGCCGGATGCGCCGGGGCACGTGATGTATGTCTGGCTGGACGCGCTGAACAACTACGTGACGGCGTGCGGGTTTCCGGACGAAACCGCGTCGCGCTGGAAGTTCTGGCCGGCCGATGTGCATGTGGTGGGCAAGGACATCATCCGCTTCCACGCGGTCTATTGGCCGGCGTTCCTGATGGCCGCCGGGCTGGCGCTGCCGCGGCGCGTATCGGCGCATGGGTGGTGGACGGTGGAGGGGGAGAAAATGAGCAAGTCGCTGGGCAACGTGATCGAACCCCGCGCCCTGGTGGACACCTACGGGCGCGACCCGGTGCGGTATTTCCTGCTGCGCCAGAAGCCGTTCGGCGATGACGGCACGATCAGCCATGCCGCGCTGCTGAGCCGGATCAACGTGGAACTGGCCAACGAACTCGGCAATCTGGCGCAGCGCAGCCTGAGCCTGATCGCGCGCAATCTGGAGGGACGGCTGCCCGCGCGCGGCGCGCCGACGGCGGAGGATCGCGCATTGCTGGACGCCGCCGAAGCGCTGCCGGACGCGCTGCGCACGCGGCTGGAGCGGCAATTGTTCCACGAGGCGCTGGAGGAAGTCTGGCGCGTGGTGCGCGCCGCTAACGCCTATATCGACCGCCAGGCGCCCTGGGCGCTGCGGAAGACCGACCCGAAGCGGATGGCCGAGGTGCTGCGGGTGTTGGCGGACGCTCTGCGGGTGGTGGCCACCGTGCTGTCGCCGTTCATGCCGGATGCGATGGCGCGGATGCTGGATCAGCTTGGCGTGCCGGAAGACGCGCGCGACCTGGCCGGGCTGGCGATCCCCGTTGCGGACGGGACGGCGCTGCCGGCGCCCGCCGGGGTGTTTCCGCGATTCGTGGAGACGGCGGCGGAGGGATGAAGGCGGCCGCGTCAGCTACGCTCATGCCGTATGGATAATGCTTTGATCTTGATCGATTCCCACTGCCACCTGGACTATTTTTCCGCGGCCGAGCTTCCCGCCGTGCTGGCGCGCGCCGCCGCCGCCGGAGTGGGGGAGATGGTCAGCATCGGCGTCACCCTGGCCCAGGCGCCGGTGGTCACCGCCATCGCCGCCGCCCACCCGAATGTCTGGGCCACGGTCGGCGTGCATCCCCACCACGCCGCCGAGCAGGAAATCCCACACCCCGAGGCGCTTGCGACCCTCGCCCAGCATCCGAAAGTGATCGGTATCGGCGAATCGGGGCTGGATTATTTCTACGATCGCGCCCCGCGCGCGGTGCAGCAGGCCGGCTTCCGGGCGCATATCCGCGCCGCGCGCCTGGCCGGGGTGCCGCTGGTCATCCATGCCCGCGACGCCGATGCCGATATCATGAAAATACTGCAAGAAGAACGTGATAATGGGGGAAACTTCGCGTTCCTTCTGCACTGCTTCTCATCAACCCGCGCACTGGCCGAGGCGGCCGTGGCAAGCGGCGGATATGTCAGCTTCTCGGGCATCCTGACCTTTCCGAAATCTACTGAGATCAGGGAGATCGCACGCGATCTTCCACAAGATCGGCTGCTGGTGGAAACCGATTCCCCCTATCTGGCCCCGGTGCCGATGCGCGGGAAGCGGTGCGAGCCGGCCTTCGTCGCCCACACCGCCGCGGTGCTGGCGGGGCTGCGCGGGATCACGCCGGCCGCGCTGGCCGCGCTGACCACCGCCAATTTCCGCCGGCTGTTCACGAAAGCCGTCCCGTGCGCGTGACGTTCCTGGGCACCGGCGGATCGGCGGGGGTGCCGCTGATCGGCGGCCCGGATGGGGCAGGGGACTGGGGAAGATGCGACCCGGACGAGACGCGCAACCGGCGCAGCCGCAGCTCGATCGTGCTGGACGGGCCGGAAGGGCGGCTTCTGGTGGATACCTCGCCCGATCTGCGGGCGCAGCTGCTGGCCTGCCGCGTGCCGGGGATCGCGGCGATTCTGTTCACCCACGCCCATGCCGATCACGTGACCGGCCTGGACGACGTGCGGATTCTGAACCGCATCGCCGGCCGACCGCTGCCCGCCTATGCCACTGCGCCGGTCCTGGCCGAGATCACCGCGCGCTTCCCCTATGCGTTCCGTCCCTGGAAGCCGCCCGGGTTCTACCGCCCGGTGCTGGAACCCCGCGCGGTGACCGCCGGGGAGACCTTGGCGATCGTCGGGCTGGAGGTGCTTCTGTTCGCGCAGGATCACGGCTACGGGCCGTCGCTGGGGCTGCGCGTGGGCGGGTTCGGGTATTCCACCGACGTGGTGCGGCTGGATGACGCGGCGTTCGCGGCGCTGGCGGGGGTGGAGACCTGGGTGGTGGATTGCTTCGGCCTGTCGCCGCACCCGACCCATGCGCATCTGGATTTGGCGCTGTCCTGGGCGGCGCGGGTGGGCGCCCGGCGGACCATCCTGACCCATATGGGGCCGGATATGGACTGGGCGCGGGTCGGGGCGATACTGCCGGAAGGGGTGGAACTGGGCTGGGACGGGATGGTGCTGGAACTCCCGGAAACGTGATCCGGGAGCATGTCCCCGCCCGGTTTCGGTCCCGCGGCGGACACAGAAATGCCTTTGCCGCGCCGCCCTGATAGACCGTCATCGCGCGCGGTCATGCCGCCGCCGATGACACGCCGTACCGGATTCCCTCAGCCCACCTGATGGAGCAGATCGATGGACAGAAAGACCGCAGGACTTCTCGGCGCCGTTGCCGGCCTGGCGAGCCTCGGCACCGCCGCGACCACCACCGCCCAGGCCGCGGCGAACCCGGCCGGCAGCATGGGAACGGCGCTGGAGGCCAGTTCCTACGCCGCGTTGCTGGAGCCGATCCCGGACGCGGTCCGTGCCCCGGCGGCAGCGGCGGCCGCGCAGGCGCGGCTGCACGACGTGAACGGGTTCGTCTATTTCAACTACGGGCCGCCGCCGCCGCCCCCGCCGCCCTATTACCCGTATCGCCGCTATTACGTCGCGCCATCCTACCGGCCGTATGGCGGGCCGTATTATCATCACCACCATCATCACCACCACCATCACCATCATCACTGACGGCGCGATGACCACACTCCGCTATCGCCTGTTCGAACCGCGCCTGGCCCCGCGCCGCACCCGCACCGAGGTGCCGGGCTGGACCGGGGAGAAAGTGCCGCGGCGCGACGGCGCGCATGAATATGCCTGGCATTGCATGCCGTTCGTCGAGGCGGCGCATGCCGGGATCGAGCTGTTCTACCCGTTGGACACCGAGTTACGGGTCACGCG
>JAKAZJ010000392.1 GCA_021826565.1 Pseudomonadota bacterium
GACCTTCCGGCTGGATATCGACGGCGCCGTGGCGCATCCGTTGCGGCTGGATTTCGCCGCGCTGCGGGCGCTGCCCGCGGTCGAGAGCGTGTCCGACATCCACTGCGTCACGCAATGGTCGCGCTACGACAACCGCTGGACCGGCGTCGTCGCCGCCACGCTGATCGCGGCCGTGGCGCCGAAGGACGAAGCGCGGTTCGTGATCTTCCACGCCGCCGACGGTTATACCACCAATATCGCGCGGGAGCGGTTCGAGCGGGCGGATTCGTTGCTCGCCTATGCCTGGAACGGGGCGCCGATCGCGCGCGAACATGGCGGGCCGGCGCGGATGGTGATTCCGTCGCTCTATTTGTGGAAATCGGCGAAATGGGTGCGGCGGATCGTGTTCGCGCTGACCGACCAGCCGGGGTTCTGGGAACGGCGGGGGTACCATAATCAAGGCGACCCTTGGGCCGAGGAGCGATACTCGTAGCCAGCCCGAGACGGTCCGGCCAGGGATGTGATGGGCGAATACCGAATTGTGGGACGGCGGCCGGCGGCGACTCGCGCCTTGGGAAGCCGCACCAAGCGGAGAGGCGCCCAGGAACGGCGAACGCCGCATAAATTATGTGCAGTTCGATCTGGACGCGACGATAATTTAGGCGAATCGCGTCTAAACGCGCCAGAATTTTTGCTGCACTGCGCAAATCATGATGGACAGGGGGCGCCGAGGGTGCAATCGTCACGGCTAGGAAGAGGAGAGGCTCCTCATCCTGCCGTGTGACTGGCGTTTCCTCCCTAAACTTGGGCCCGGCGGGTTGTCCCCGCCGGGCCCTTTCTTTTGCTATCGTACTCGGCGGTATCTGTCACGCAGAATCCTGCCCCGATCCTGCCGCAATGATGATTTTCTTGCGAGCGATCGTTGTGCGGCGCACAAATCTAACCTGCCCCGCGCATCCGGCGCCACGTGTGACAAAGCGCCGGCTTCTGCGTAGGGTCCGGCCGCAATCGCTCCCGGACCCGTCCCCCATGCGCCTGTCGCACAGCCTGATTCCCACCCTCAAGGAAACCCCGGCCGAGGCGCAGATCGCCTCGCACCGCCTGATGCTGCGCGCGGGGCTGGTGCGGCAGACTTCGGCGGGGATCTACGCCTGGCTGCCGCTCGGCCATCGCGTGCTGCGCAACATCGAACGCATCGTGCGCGAGGAACAGGACGCCGCCGGCGCCCAGGAATGCCTGATGCCCACGATCCAGCCGGCCGAGCTGTGGCGCGAATCCGGCCGCTACGACGATTACGGCAAGGAGATGCTGCGCATCCGCGACCGCCACGACCGCGAGTTGCTGTTTGGCCCGACCAACGAGGAGATGATCACCGATCTGCTCCGCGGCTCGGTGCGCAGCTACCGCGAGCTGCCGCAGATCCTGTACCACATCCAGTGGAAGTTTCGCGACGAAGTCCGCCCCCGCTTCGGCGTGATGCGCGGGCGTGAATTCCTGATGAAGGACGCCTACAGCTTCGATCTGGACTATGCCGGCGCCGTGGTCAGCTATCGCAAGATGATGCTCGCCTATATGCGCACCTTCCAGCGCCTGGGCCTGAAAGCGATCCCGATGGTGGCCGAATCCGGGCCGATCGGCGGCGATCTGAGCCACGAGTTCATCATCCTCGCGCCCACCGGCGAAAGCCAAGTGTATTACGACGCCGCGTTCGAGGAGATCGACTATCTGACGCGCGGCGCCGGCGGGTTCGACCACGACAGCGCCACCGACCTGGACCGGTTCTTCACCGAGATGACCACCCATTACGCCGCCACCGACGAGAAGCACGATCCGGCCGCCTGGGACAAAATCCCGCAGTCGCGCCGGCGCGAAGGGCGCGGGATCGAGGTCGGCCATATCTTCTATTTCGGCACCAAATACTCGGCTGCGATGGGCTTCGCCGTCGCCGGCCCGGACGGCAAGCAAGCCGCGCCCGAGATGGGCAGCTACGGCATCGGCGTCTCCCGCCTGGTCGGCGCGGTGATCGAGGCGTCCCACGACGAAGCCGGCATCATCTGGCCCGACGCGATCGCGCCGTTCCGTTGCGCCATCTTGAACCTGAAATCCGGCGATCCGGTTTGCGATAGCGTCTGCGAGAGCCTTTACGCCAAGCTTGGTCCCGCGGCGCTGTACGACGACCGCGCCGACCGCGCCGGGGTGAAATTCGCCGACGCCGATCTGATGGGTCATCCCTGGCAGATCGTGGTCGGACCGCGCGGCGCCGCCACCGGGCGCGTGGAGCTGAAGCGCCGCGCCGGCGGTGAGCGCATAGAGCTGACCGCGGAAGACGCGCTGGCGCGGATCGCCTGAGTGTTCAACGCCTTCGAACGCGCCGTTGCCGCCCGCTACCTGCGCGCCCGTCGCGGCGAGCGATTCGTCTCCGTCATCGCCGCGTTCTCGCTGATCGGAATCGCGCTGGGAGTGGCGACGCTGATCATCGTCATGAGCGTGATGGGCGGGTTCAAGATCGACCTGCTGAACCGCATCCTGGGGTTCAACGGCGACCTAAGCGTCTATGGCGCCGGCGGCCGCATCGCCAACTACCTGCCGGTCGCGCAGCGGATTGCCAAGCTGCCCGGGGTCACCGCGGCGATCCCGGTGGTGGATGGCCAGGTGCTGCTGACTGACCCACATGGCACCTCGGCCGGCGGCTTCGTGCGCGGGATCGCGGCCACCGACCTGACCCGGCTGCGTGCGGTCAGCGGTCATATCCAGGCCGGGTCGCTGGCGAAGTTCCATGGCAATGACGCGATCGCGATCGGCGTCGGCATGGCGCGGCGCTTCGGCGTCTGGGTGGGCGGGCGGATTACTCTGGTCTCGCCCCAGGGTGCGGCCACGCCGTTCGGTACCATCCCGCGCGTGCGCGCCTATAAGGTGGTCGCGATCTTCAAAGTGGGCGAGAACGACTACGATTCCAGCTACGTGTTCATGCCGCTGCCGGCGGCGCAGATCTATTTCCAGAAGCCTGGCGCGGTGACCCAGATCGCGGTGACGGTGCAAGACCCCGAGCGGGTGCGCGTGTCCACCGATGCGATCCGGCGTGCCTTCCCCGGCCCGGGCCTGACCGTGATCGACTGGCAATCCTCGAACAACGGTTTTTTCACCGCGGTCGCCGTGGAGCAGAACGTGATGTTCCTGATCCTGACGCTGATCATCCTGGTGGCGGCGTTCAACGTGATCTCGTCGCTGATCATGATGGTGAAGGATAAGACGAAGGACATCGCGGTGCTGCGTACGTTGGGCGCCGGGCGCGGCGCCATCATGCGCATCTTCCTGATGTGCGGGGCGTCCGTGGGGCTGCTGGGCACCGGCGCTGGTGCCGCGCTGGGGATCGCCTTCACGATGAATATCGACCGCATCCAGGATCTGGTGACGCGGATCACCGGC
>JAKAZJ010000393.1 GCA_021826565.1 Pseudomonadota bacterium
ACCGGTCTGCCGAACGTCACGCTGTCGGCGCATAGCGGGTTCCGCACGCCGGAGGCGTCGGAGACGTTGTTGCGGCGGGCGATGGATATCGCGCGCGGCCTGCGCTGAGCCGGCCCGGCCGGATAGCGCCGGCGCGCGCCGCGCTACCCCGCCCGCGGAAACCGCAGCGCCAGGACCGTCGCACCCGCCGCCGCCGCGCGTGCCTGCGGCACCGCTTCCCCGGGTGCGACGAACGCGCAGGAGCGCGGCCCCAGCCGCGCGCCGGTCAGTTCCAACGCCCCGTCCAGCACCACCCAGAACATCCCCGCGCCCTCGGCCGGGTCCGGCCCCGCCATCGGTGCCCCCGGCGCCAGCGCCAGGCGCGCCGCCACCAGCCCGTCCGGCTCGGGAGCGATCTCGGCCCCCGCTGCCTCCCGGTGCCGACGCCCGCGCGGCAGATCGGTCCGCGCGCCGGGCATGTAGCGCGCGCCCGGATCCCAGCCGTTGCGCAGGGTGAAATAAGCGAGCCCCGCCGCCCCGGCCCGGATCGGCCCATAAGCCGAAAACGCGCCGGTGAAATGCACGGTGCCCGGCACCACCGGATGCCGCCCCAGCGTCCCGCCGCCGGCTACCATCACCTGGAACTGATCGGCCTGGTGGAAATGCGCCGCCACGGTTGTCTCCGGGTCCTGTTCCACCAGGAACCCGACCGGGGTCAGCGCGCCCTCGCCCGCGGGCGCGGCGGCGCGGTTGTAGCGGTTCGGCCCAAGATAGCTGGTGAACCAGAATGCGGTTCCGTTGGACGCGGCGCGGCGGCGTGCGGCGGCGGCCTCGCGGGCTTCGGCGATCAGGGGCATGGCGGGGTCTCCGGTCGGCCGGCGCAGGCGGCACAGCGCCCCTCGGCCTCGATGGTGATGGCGGTGATGGCGAAGCCGTGGCGCCGGGCGGCAGCCGTCAGGGCGGCGGTCAGGGCAGGGTCCGCCAGCTCGATCGTCTGCCCGCACCCGCGACAGATCAGGAACTGCGCGGCATGGGCGTGGGCGTGCGGGGCGGCGTCGGCCACGCAGCCGACAAACGCCGCCAGCCGCGCCACCCGATGCACCAGCCCCTGCGCGCACAGGAAATCCAACGCCCGGTACACGCTGGGCGGCGCCGCGCCGCCGCGGCTCTGGCGCAGCCGGTCCAGAATTTCATAGGCACCGGTGGGCGTGTCGGCGTCCAGCACCAAGCCCAGCACGTCCCGGCGCAGCGCGGTCAGCCGCACGCCGCGCGCGGCACACAGCGCCTCGGCCCGCGCCACCGCCTGCCGCGTCGGCCCCGAGACTCCGGCCGCCTGATCCATCGGTCCGCACGCCTCCTCTTTGCCGCGGGGCCAGTTCGGCCCAGATAGCACGTATGAGCACACAAGACACCGCATCCGTCCTGGCCGCGCTCCGCTTCGACGCCGCCGGCCTGGTCGCCGCCATCGCCCAGCAGCACGACACCGGGGAGGTGCTGATGCTGGCATGGATGAACGAAGCAGCGGTGACCGAGACCCTGGCCACCGGCCAGGTCTGCTATTTCAGCCGTTCGCGCGGGCGACTGTGGCGCAAGGGGGAGACCTCCGGCCAGACGCAGCGGCTGATCGAGCTGCGCATCGATTGCGACGGCGACGCGGTGCTGCTGCGGGTCGATCAGCACGGCGTGGCCTGTCACACCGGCCGGCGCAGCTGCTTCTATCGCGCCCCCCGCGACGGCGTGCTGACCGAGCTGATGGCGCCGGAGGCCGACCCGGCCGCGCTGTACGGCGGCCATCCCGCACGGGCATCGGAAGAGGGCGCGTAGCCACCCCTCCCGCGTCGCGCGGGCGAGGTCGGTTCGCGCAACGAACCAGGTGAAGGTGGGTAGCACGCGGCCCAAATCCGCAAGCGCGAGAGATGGCGTGGAGCGTACCGATGGCTCACCCGATGGCCCTGACCACCCCGACCGACCGGTTTCCCCCCGGTGGCGATCGTGCCAGCATCGGCCGAACAAAGCGGCGGAGGCACCCATGTCCACCCAGGCCCTGACGGGCATTCGCGTCATCGACATGACGCATAACCAGGCGGGTCCCGCCTGCACCCAGATCCTGGCGTTTCTCGGCGCCGAGGTGATCAAGCTGGAAGACCCGCGCGGCGGCGACATCGCAAGGCGCAACATGGCCGATCAGGCCGGCGACAGCTTGTTCTTCCTGGTGCTGAACGCGAACAAGCAGAGCCTGACCCTGAATCTGAAGACCGAGGCGGGCAAGGAATTGTTCCGCCGCGTGATCGACCAGGCCGACGTGCTGGTGGAGAATTTCGGCCCCGGCGCGCTGGACCGGCTGGGGCTGGGGTGGGAAGCGCTGCACGCGCGCAACCCCCGCCTGATCTACGCCACCATCAAGGGGTTCGGCACCTACGGGCCGTACGCCGATTTCAAGAGCTTCGAACCGATCGCCCAGGCGATGGGGGGCGCCATGAGCGTCACCGGCTTCCCCGAGAACCCGCCGACCTATACCTGGCCCGCGATCGGCGATTCCGGCACCGGGATGCATATGGCGATCGGCATCCTGGCCGCGTTGCAGCAGCGCCACGCGACCGGGGCGGGGCAGCACGTGGAAGTCTCGATGCAGGATGCCGTGGTGAACCTGATCCGGGTCAGTCTGCGCGACCATCAGCGGCTGGGCCACCCGCCGCCGCGCGCGGGCAACCAGCTCGGGCGCAACGTGCCCGGCACCACCTATCCGTGCGCGCCGGGTGGGGCGAATGATTACGTGTTCATCTTCGCCCAGCCGCAGATGTGGGTTGCGTTCCTGGACGCGATCGGCCAGCCGGCGCTGGCTGCCGATCCGCGCTTCGCGTCGGCCGAGGCGCGGTGGGAGAACCGCGCCGCGCTGGATGCGATCGTCGCCGACTGGACCCGGCAACGCGACAAACACACCGTCCTGCGCATCCTGGGCGCGGCCGGCGTGCCCTGCGGGGCCACGCTGGATACCGGGGAGGTGCTGGCCGACCCGCATCTGCGCGCGCGCGAGATGATCGTGGATGTCGATTATCCCGGCCGCGGCACCTATCACACGGTCGGTTGCCCGGTGAAACTATCGGCCAGTCCGGTGACCGTCACGCGCCCGCCGCTGCTGGGCGAGCACACGGATGCGCTGCTCGCCCGGCTCTGCGCCACCACGCCCGAGGAGATCGCGCGGCTGCGCGCCGACGGCGCGATCTGAGCCGCGTTCAGCCGCCCGCTTGCGCGGCCATCAGGTAGTTGACCCGCGTGCCGCCCCCGGTCCGCCAGCCACGCGGGCCGGGGCCGAGACCGGTCACCGCCGTCACGCCCAACCCCGCGGCGCGCAGCAGCGCGCCCAGTTCCGCCGGCGTCAGGAAGCGGCGCCAGTCATGCGTGCCGACCGGCAGCA
>JAKAZJ010000394.1 GCA_021826565.1 Pseudomonadota bacterium
CGGCACCGGCCCCGTTGTGCCTGGCACTTCGATCGTCACGCTATGCCCGCCCGGTTGCGCCGCCGCCTCGTACACCGTCACCTCATGGGTCCGATGCAGCAGCCAGGCCGCCGCCATGCCGGCGATGCCGCTGCCCACCACCGCGATCCGCAACCGCTCCGTGCCCCGCATGTCACCCGCCGCCTGTGCTATCCGAAGTCAGATACGCAGCGGCGGCGGGATCGGATCACTGGCGCGGCCAGTGATCCGATCCGCCCGGTCATCCGTAGAAGGGTCATGTATGTCTCGTGCCAGCCATGGTCGACCGGGACCGAGGCCGCGCTGGTCGCGCGTCCGCCGGAGTCCCACGTCATGACCGAACCGCCGGAAACCTCGTCGCACGCGGCGCTGATCGCCGCCGTCGCGGCGCGGCGCGACCGCACCGCCTTCGCCGCGCTGTTTTCCCATTTCGCGCCGCGGATCAAGGCATTCCGGCAACGCCGCGGCGCCGACGCGGGTCAGGCCGAGGAACTGGCGCAGGAGGCGCTGCTCGCGGTCTGGCGCAAGGCGGCACTGTTCGACCCCGAGCGCGCCACCGCCGCAGCCTGGATCTTCGCCATTGCCCGGAATCTTCGCATCGACCAGCTCCGCCGGGCGCGGCCGGAGTTTCCCCTGAGCGATCCCACCGACGCGCCGGACCCGCCCCCCCCCGCCGATGCGCTGCTGGCCGCCGACCAGCGCGCCCGCCGCCTGCGCGAGGCCATCGCCGCCCTGCCGGCGGAGCAGTCGGAGGCGCTGCGTCTGGCCTATTTCGACGAACGTTCCCATAGCGAGATGGAGACGGCACTCGCCATCCCGCTCGGCACCGTGAAATCGCGTTTGCGCCTGGCCATGTCCCGGCTACGCGCGGCGTTGGGAGAGGACGCATGATCCGCCACCATCCGGCCGAGGCGAGCCTGCTTGCCTGCGCCGCCGGCACCATGCCCGCAGCACATGCGCGCGTGATCGCCGTCCATGCCGCGCGCTGCCCCGCCTGCGTCTCCGGCTTGCGCGCCGCCGAGGCCGCCGGCGGGGCGCTGCTCGACGCCTTGCCGCCGGCGCCGATGGCGGCCGACGCGCTGGCCCGGGCGCTGGCGCGACTGGACGCGGCCGCCGCGGAACCGGCCGCACCGCCGCGCCTGCCCGATCCGGCCGCGTTCGATCTGGCCGCGCTCGCCACCGGCAACTGGCGCCGCGTGGCGCCAGGGATCGCGATCATGAAGCTGGTCGGGCGCGACGCGACCGATAGCCGGCTGGACCTGATCCGCGTCGCCCCGGGCCGCGCCCTGCTGACCCATGGCCATACCGGCGCCGAGACCACCTGCGTCCTGTCCGGCGCCTTCGCCGACGGCACCGGCACCTACGAAGCCGGGGATTGCGTGGAGGCCGACCCGTCGCTGGACCATCAGCCGCGCGCGCTGGCGGGCGCGGATTGCGTGTGCCTGATCGCCACCACCCATCATCTGCGCCCGCATGGCTGGATCGGCCGGCTGGTGCGCCCGCTGCTGGGGATGTAGCGCGATGTCGGCCGTCCTGACCCCGCCGGCCTCCGGCGGGGTTGCCCTTGAGTTGCTGAACCGGATGGCGCCGCGGCGCGGCGTGCGGGTGTTGTCCGACCTGGCCTATGGGCCGGGTCCGCGGCAGGCGCTGGATATCTACGCTCCGGCCGGCGGACCGGCACCGGTGGTGGTGTTCTTCTATGGCGGCGGCTGGGAAGAAGGGGAGCGGGCGATGTACCGTTTCGCCGCCGCCGCCCTGGCCGCGCGCGGCGTGCTGACGGTGGTGCCGGATTACCGCCTGTATCCCGAGATCCGTTTTCCGGCCTTCATGGAAGACGCCGCCGCGGCCGTCGCCTGGACCCTGGCGCGAATCGCCGCGCATGGTGGGGACCCGCGCCGGCTGTTCCTGATGGGCCACTCGGCCGGGGCGCAGATCGCCGCTTTGCTGGCGCTGGACGGGCGCTATCTGACCGCGGCCGGCGTGGCGCCGCGACAGGTGGCGGGCGTGATCGGCCTGGCCGGCCCGTATGATTTCCTGCCGCTGCGCAGCCAGGTCCTGAAGGAGATTTTCGGACCGGAAACGTCCTGGCCCGACTCGCAGCCGATCGGCTTCGTCACCCCCGCCGCCCCGCCGATGCTGCTGGCGGCCGGGACCGCGGATCGCATCGTCGATCCTGGCAACACGTCGCGTCTGGCGGCGAAGCTGCGCGCGGCGGGGGTGCCGGTCGAGGCGCGGCTGTATCGCGGCCTGGGGCATCGGGCGCTGGTCGGCGGCCTCGCCTCGATCCTGGCGCCGATCCTGCCGGTGCGGCGGGCGGTGCTGCGCTTCATCGCCGGCGGCGGGAGGCCCGCATGATCGTGCTGGCGGTGACGATCGCGCTATCGCTGGCGATGATGGCCGCCTGGGCGGTGCAACGCCGCAGCGGCAACGCGGGCTGGGTGGATGTGGTCTGGACCTTCGCCCTCGGGGGCGCCGGCGTCGCGTATGGCCTGGTGGCGACCAGCCCGCGCGGGTGGCTGGTGGCGGCGTTGGCGGCGGCGTGGGCGGTGCGGCTGGGCGGCTACATCCTGCGCCGCACCCGCCACGGCGCCGAGGATGTCCGCTACGCCCGGCTGCGCGCCGAATGGGGCGCCGGGTTCCAGCGCCGGATGTTCCTGTTCCTGCAGATCCAGGCCGCGGCGGCGGCGTTCCTGGCGGTGACGTTCTGGCTCGCGGCACGCAATCCGGCGCCGCTCGGCGCGGGCGACGCGGCCGGCGTGATCGTGTTCCTGGTCGCGGTGGTGGGCGAGCACACCGCCGACGAACAGTTGCTGCGGTTTCGCCGCGATCCCGCCCATCGCGGCCAGGTCTGCGCCACCGGGTTGTGGGGATGGTCGCGGCATCCGAATTATTTCTTCGAATGGCTGGCCTGGTGCGCCTGGCCGCTGCTGGCGGTGTCGGCGGCGCATCCGGCCGGTTGGCTGGCCCTGTCGGCGCCGGCGCTGATGTACTGGTTGCTGGTGCATGTCTCCGGCATTCCGCCGCTGGAAGCCGAGATGCTGCGCTCCCGCGGCGCCGTCTATCGCGACTACCAGGCGCGCACCCGCGCGTTCCTGCCGCTGCCGAAAGGATTTTCAAGATGAACCTGGTCGCCGCCGCCACCGGCGCCGTCGAGCGTCTGAAGCTGCCCGATGCACTGACGCGCGCCGGAATCGCGATGCTGGTGGAACGCACCGGCAAGCGCCTGGACCACACCCCGCCCGAGGCGGAGCGCGACTTCGCGCTGCGGATGTACGCCTTCCCGATCGCGGTGCGGCCCGAAGCCGCAAACGCCCAGCATTACGAGCTGCCGGCGGCATTTTTCGCGCATGTTCTTGGTTCGCAACGGAAATACTC
>JAKAZJ010000395.1 GCA_021826565.1 Pseudomonadota bacterium
GTCGCCGGGCATCTCCCGAACGCGCCCCTGATCGGCGTTGGGCATCGCGTGGTGCATGGCGGCACGGCATTCGCCGGGCCGGTGCGGGTGAACGCGGCGGTACTGGACGCCCTGGCCGCGCTGACGCCTCTGGCGCCATTGCATCAGCCGCATAACCTGGCGCCGATCCGGGTGCTTGCGGCCTCCCGTCCCGGGCTGGCGCAGGTGGCGTGTTTCGACACCGCATTCCATCGCAGCATGGGGACACTGGCAACGCGGTTCGCGCTGCCGCGGGCGCTGCACCAGGCCGGCGTGCGGCGCTACGGATTCCACGGCCTATCCTACGAATATCTGGCGCGGCGGCTGGCGGTGCTGGCGCCGGAGGTGGCGCAGGGGCGGGTGATCGCAGCGCATCTGGGCAACGGCGCCAGTCTGTGCGCGCTGCGCGCGGGCCGCAGCGTCGAGACCACGATGGGGTTCACCGCGCTCGACGGGCTGATGATGGGCACGCGCAGTGGGGCGTTGGACCCGGGGGCGGTGCTATATCTGATCGCGCAGCGTGGCATGACCGCGGCAGAGGTCTCCGCGCTGCTCTATGACCGTTCGGGGCTGCTCGGCGTGTCGGGGGTTTCCAGCGACATGCGGGTGCTGCTGGACAGCGCCGATCCGCACGCGGCGGAGGCGGTGGCGTTGTTCTGCGCGCGGGTTCGCCACCAAGTGGGGGCGCTGGCGGCAGCGCTGGAGGGGGTGGACGGGCTGATCTTCTCGGCCGGAATCGGGGAGCACGCCGCACCGGTGCGGGCGGCGGTGTGCGGCGGGCTGGGCTGGCTCGGTGTCCGCCTGGACGCGGCGGCGAACGCGCGCGGGGCGGGGCGGATCAGCACGCCGGACAGCGCGGTGGCGGTGTTCGTGATCCCGACCGACGAGGAGGCGACCATCGCGCGACATGTGACGGAGGTGCTGGATGGCTGAGATCGCATCGAATCTGGTGGATTTGCGCGGCCGGCGCGGGCTGGTATTCGGGATCGCCAACGAACATTCCATCGCCGCCGGCTGCGCGCGCGCGTTTGTCGCGGCAGGGGCCGAGCTGGCGGTGAGCTACCTCAATGACAAGGCGGAGCCGTTCGTGGCGCCGGTGGCCGCGGCGCTGGGCGCCGCGCTGCTGGGGCCGTGCGATGTGCGCGTCCCCGGGCAGATGGAGGCGGTGTTCGCGGCGGCGCGCGCCCGTTGGGGTACGGTGGATTTCGTGCTGCACGCCCTGGCCTATGCGCCCGCCGCCGACCTGCACGGGCGTGTCACCGACAGTTCCGCCGCCGGGTTCGCGCTGGCGATGGATGTCTCGTGCCACAGCTTCATCCGCATGGCGCGGCTGGCGGAGCCGTTGATGCCGCAAGGCGGGGCGCTGCTGACCATCACGTTTTTCGGCTCGGAGCGGGTGGTCGCGCATTACAACCTGATGGGACCGGTCAAGGCGGCGCTGGAATCCGCGGTGCGCTATCTGGCCGCCGAACTGGGGCCGCAGGGCATCCGGGTCCACGCGCTATCGCCGGGGCCGATCCGCACCCGCGCCGCCAGCGGGATCGAGCAATTCGACGCCTTGCTGGAGCGCGCGGCGGCCGAGGCGCCGGAACATCACCTGGTGGATACCGCCGATGTGGGGGCGTTGGCGGCGTTCCTCGCCTCGGACGCGGCGCGGCGGATCACCGGCACGATCGTGCCGGTGGATGGCGGGCAGCATCTGCTGGCATAGCGCCGGTCAGGCCAGTTCGCGCCGGCCTTCGTCCAGCACCGAGCACGCCAGCCGCACCAGGCGGGACGCGGTGGCGGACAGGCCGGCGCGATCGGCGTCCTCGGCCAGCGCGATCAGGCGGTCCGACAGGATCAGCGCGCTGGCAACCGAGGGCAGGCGGTTGGGCGGCGTGGCGAGATGCAGCATGGACGGGACCCCCGGGGCGGATTGGTTTGGACCGAGGGCAGGAGCGCATTTTCGACGTTACGGAATGGTTAAGACGATCGCGCCATTGTAACCATTTCCGCCGCCTCCAGCGCCAGCACGCGCAGCGCCGAGGCGAGCGGGCGGGCGGGGGCGCGGGCGGCGTCGGCGGCGGCGATCAGGGCGCCGAGCGGCTGGGCGCGGCGCATGGCCAAGCGTTCCAGCGCGGCCCAGAACTCGGGTTCCAGGGCGACGCTGGTGCGGTGGCCGGACAGGGACAGACTCCGTTTTTCCAGCATCAGCCGGGATGCGTCATGTCCTGCGGGCGGACCCAGCGATCGAAATCCTCGGCGGTGACGAAGCCGAGTTCGGCGGCGGCGGCGCGCAGCGGAAGGTCGTGGGCCAGCGCCAGTTTGCCGATCGCGACCGCGCGATCGTAGCCGATATGCGGGTTCAGCGCGGTGACCAGCATCAGCGACCGCGCCAGGTGATGGGCGATGCGATCGCGGTCCGGTTGCAGGGCGTCGATCATGTGGGTGGCGAAGCTGTCCGCGCCGTCGCCGAGCAGGCGGATCGAGGTCAGGACGTTATGGATGATGACCGGTTTGAACACGTTGAGTTCCAGGAAGCCCTGGGCGCCGGCGATGGTGGTGGCGACGTGGTTGCCCATCACCTGGGCGCATAGCATGGTCAGCGCCTCGCATTGGGTAGGATTGGTTTTGCCCGGCATGATCGAGCTGGACAGGCCGTCGGCGGGCACGATCAGTTCGCCGATCGCGCCGCGCGGGCCGGAGCAGAGCAGGCGGATATCGTTGCCGAGCTTCATCAGCGAAACCGCGACGACGTTGAGCATCCCGGACAATTCCACCAGCGCGTCATGCGCCCCCATGCCCTCGAACTTGTTCGGGCTGGGGGTGAAGGCAAGCCCGGTCAGGGCGGCGGCGCGGTCGCAGAACACGCGATCGAAATCCGGATGCCGGTTGAGGCCGGTGCCGACCGCGGTGCCGCCCTGGGGCAGCGAGAGCAGCCGCGGCATGACCCCGGCCAGGCGATCCTGACCCAGCGCCAGTTGCCGTGCCCAGGCGGCGAATTCCTGCCCCAGCGTGACCGGGACCGCGTCCATCATATGGGTCCGGCCGAGCTTCACGATATCCGCCCATTCCGCGGCGCGGGCCTCCAGCGACGCCCGCAGCCGGCCGAGGCACGGCATCAGCGCGGTGGTCGCCTGCGCGGCCGCGATATGCATCACGGTCGGGAAACTGTCGTTGGAAGACTGGCCGCGATTGACGTGATCGTTCGGGTGGACCGGCGCGCGGGTGCCAAGCGGCTGGCCGAGCAGTTGATTGGCGCGGTTGGCCAGCACCTCGTTGGCGTTCATGTTGGTCTGGGTGCCGGAGCCGGTCTGCCAGACCGGAAGCGGGAAATCCGCATCGAACCTGCCGGCGGCAAGCTCGGCGGCGGCGCTGGCGATCGGACCGGC
>JAKAZJ010000396.1 GCA_021826565.1 Pseudomonadota bacterium
AGGTCAGCCGCCGCGGGCCGGCGTTCTTGCTGCGGATGACCTGGGCGAGGTCCTGAAGCTGCATGGCGTGTCCTTCCCGGCGTGCCCCCGATCCTGTCGCGCGGGCGCCGTGACGGCAAGCCGCTCCAGCGCCCACGCCCCCGCCTCGGCCACCACGGGGTCGGGATCGGCCCGCAGCCGCGCCGCTGCCGGGACCAGCTCGGCCTGCCCGCTATTGCCGATCGCGATCGCCACGTTGCGCACGAACCGGTTGCGTCCGATCCGTTTGACGGGCGAGCCGGCGAAGCGCGCCCGGAACCCGGCATCGTCCAGCGCGGCCAGCTCGGCCAGCGCCGGCGCCACCAGATCCGCCCGCGCCGCCAGCTTCGCCTCCCGTCCCGCCACCGCAAACCGGTTCCATGGGCACACCGCCAGGCAGTCGTCGCAGCCATAGATGCGGTTGCCCATCGCGGCACGGAATTGCAGCGGGATCGGCCCGGCGTGCTCGATCGTCAGGTAGGAGATGCAGCGCCGCGCATCCAGCTGGTACGGCGCCGGGAAGGCCTCGGTCGGGCAGGCGGACAGGCACCGCGTGCAAGTTCCGCAGCGATCCGCGTGCGGCGCGTCCGGCGGCAGGTCCAGCGTGGTGTAGATTTCGGCCAGGAACAGCCACGACCCATGCCGGCGCGAGACCAGGTTGGTGTGCTTGCCCTGCCAGCCCAGTCCGGCCGCGGCAGCCAGCGGCTTTTCCATCACCGGGGCGGTATCGACGAACACCTTGACCTCCGCTGCGAACCGGGACGCGACGAATTGTGCCAGATGCTTCGCGCGGCCCTTCAGCACGTCGTGATAATCGCGGTTGCGGGCATACACGGACAGGTTGCCGCATCCCGGCCGGGACAGAGTAGCCAGCGGGTCCTCCATCGGCGCGTAGGACAGACCGAGAGCGATCACGCTGACCGCCTCCGGCCACAGCACGCGGGGATCGCCGCGCTGTTCGGCGCGCGCTGCCATCCAGGCCATCTCGCCCTGCGCACCGGCGTCCAGGAACGCGGCCAGGCCGGCGCGCGCGCGCGCGTCCAGCGTGGCGCGGGCGAACCCCACGGCGTCGAACCCCAGCGCGGCGGCGCGGGCGTGGATTTGGGCGGCCGGCGATTGCTTGACTCCGTCAATCGAATTTTTGAGCTTGTCACTCATGACCCATCCCGACCGCATCGCGGCCCTGCGCCGCTTCAACCGCTTCTACACCGCCCGCATCGGCCTGTTGCGCCCCGGCCTGCACGATACCGAGTTACTCGGCACCAGTCTGGGCCTGACCGAGGCGCGGGTATTGTTCGAACTGGCCCACGCCGAGACCACCACCGCCGGCGACATCGCCGCCAGGCTGGCGGTAAACCCGGGGTATCTCAGCCGCATCCTGGCCCGGTTTCGGCGCGCCGGCCTGCTGGTCGGCACTCCGGACACCGGCGACCGGCGACGCCTGTCGCTCCGCCTGACCGCCGCCGGCCGCGCCGCCTTTGCGCCGCTGGACGCCGCCGCCGCCGCCGAAGCCGGCGCACTCCTCGCGCCCCTGCCCGACCCCGCGCAGACCGAGGTGATCGCCGCGATGGATCGCATCGCCGTGCTGCTCGCGCCCACCCCGCGCGCGCCGGTGGCCCTGCGGCCGCCGTTGCCGGGCGATATCGGCTGGGTGATCGCCCGCCATGGCGCGCTATACGCCGCCGAATACGGGCTGGACGCGCGGTTCGAGGGGCTGGTCGCCCGCGTCGCCGGCGATTTTCTCGCCGCCCATGACCCGCGGCGCGAGGCGTGCTGGATTGCCAGCCGCGACGGGATCAATCTCGGCTCGGTGTTCCTGGTCCGCGTCGATGACGCTTTGGCCAAGCTGCGCCTGCTGCTGGTGGAACCGGCCGCGCGCGGCGAGGGTCTGGGACGGCTGCTGGTGCGCGAATGTCTGCGCTTCGCCCGGGCGGCGGGTTATCGGCGCATGACGCTCTGGACCCAGGACTGCCTGACCGCGGCACGGCGGATCTATGCCGCCGAGGGATTCCGCCTGGTCGATTCCCAGCCGCACCAGGATTTCGGCGTGGCGATGCTGGGTGAGCACTGGGAACGCGACCTGGTCCCGTAGCGCCGGCTCGACCTCCGGCCCTTCCTGAATGCGCCGGTTCCCGCCATGTTGCGCCCACCCCACGCCGCTTTTCCGGAGGAACGACCTTGCCCGCCACCGCCCTCGACTCCGCCGTGTTCCGCGACATTTTCGGCACCGAAGCCATGCGGCGGATCTTCTCCGACGAAGCCCGCGTGCAGTACTACCTGGACATCGAAGCCGCGCTGGCCCGGGTCCAGGCCGGTCTCGGGATCATTCCCGCCGCCGCCGCCGCGGAGATCGTGCGCCACTGCCACGCCGACCGCTTCGACATGGCGAAGCTGAAAACCCAGACCGAGCGCATCGGCTATCCCGTCCTGCCGGTGGTGCAGCAACTGGTCGGGCTGTGCGACGGCGGCCTGGGCGAATGGTGTCACTGGGGCGCCACCACCCAGGACATCACGGATACCGCGACCGTGCTGCAGATCCGCGACGCGCTGGCGCTGGTGGAGGCGGATCTGCGCGCGATCGCGGACTCGCTCGCTGCGCTGGCGCGGCGCTACCGCGACACGCCGATGGCCGGGCGCAGCAATCTTCAGCAGGCCACACCGATCACCTTCGGGTATAAATGCGCGGTGCTGCTGGCCGGATTCCAGCGCCATCTGCAACGGTTGGAGCAGCTGCGTCCGCGCGTCCTGGTAGGCGAATTCGGCGGCGCCACCGGCACACTCGCCTCGCTCGGCGCGGACGGGCTGAAAGTGCAGGCGGGCTTGATGCACGAGCTTGGCCTGGGGCAGCCCGAAATCGCCTGGCACACGATGCGCGACCGGATCGCCGAGGCCGGCTGCTTCCTCGGCCTGGTATGCGGCACGTTGGGCAAGATCTCGATGGACGTGAAGTTGATGATGCAGACCGAGGTCGAGGAAGTCTACGAACCCTTCGCCGAGGGCCGCGGCAGCAGCAGCACCATGCCGCAGAAGCGCAATCCGATTTCTTCCAACTACATCCACGCCTGCGTCTCGATGGTGCGCCAGAACGTCGCCGCGCTGCTGGAGGCGATGGTGGAGGACCACGAACGCGCCACCGGGCCGTGGGAGATCGAATGGATCGCGGTGCCGGAGATTTTCCTGCTTTCGGCCGGGGCGCTGGCGCAGACGCGGTTCCTGGTGGGCGGCCTGCAGGTGGACCCGGCGCGGATGCGGGCCAATCTGGACCTGACCAAAGGGCTGGTGGTGTCAGAGGCGGTGATGATGGGCCTTGGCCCCGCCCTGGGGCGTCAACGCGCGCATGATCTGGTTTACGACATCTGTCGCGAGGTGAT
>JAKAZJ010000397.1 GCA_021826565.1 Pseudomonadota bacterium
TTCGGCCTCGGCCTCGCGGGCGCGGCGGCGCAGCGGGGCCAGGGCGGCGCGGGCCTCGGCGCGTTCGCGGCGATCCTCGCGCTTGCCGGCGGCTTCGGCCGCCGGCGCCGGCGGCCGGGCGCGTTCCGCCAGCAGCGCGCGGTACTCGTCCAGATCGCCGTCGAACGGGCGCACGGTCTGATCCGCCACCAGCCACAGGCGCTCCGCCACCAGCTCCACCAGATGCGGGTCGTGCGTGATCAGCAACACCGCCCCCTGAAAGTCGGCGAGCGCTTTCACCAGCGCCTCGCGCGCATCGATGTCCAGATGGTTGGTCGGTTCATCCAGGATCAGCAGATGCGGCGCCTCGCGCGTTGCCAGCGCCAGCAAAAGTCGCGCTTTCTCGCCACCCGAGAGCGAGGCCACCGGCGTATCCGCCCGGTCCGCGTCCAGCCCGAACCGCGCCAGCTGCGCGCGCAACGCGCCGGGCGTGGCGCGCGGTTGCGCGGCGGCCAGATGCGCCAGCGGGCTGTCGCCATGGATCAGCTCTTCCTCCTGGTGCTGGGCAAAATACCCCACCTTCAGGCGGGGGCCGCGCCGCAGTTCACCCGATAGCGGCGCCAGCCGGCCGGCCAGCAACCGCGCGAACGTCGATTTCCCATTGCCGTTGGCGCCGAGCAGGGCGATCCGGTCGTCCGGGTCCACCGACAGCGACAGACCGCGCAGCACCGGCGTTCCGTCATATCCCACCGCCACCTGCTCCAGCGCCAGGATCGGCGGCGCCAGGCGCGGCGGGTCGGGGAAGGCGAAGCGGGTGGGCGCGTCCTCGATCACGGCCTCGATCGCCGGCAGCCGGGCCAGCGCCTTCAGCCGTGATTGCGCCTGGCGCGCTTTTGTCGCCTTGGCGCGGAAGCGGTCGACGAAGCTCTGGATATGCGCGCGTTCGGCCGCCACCCGCTCGGCCGCGCGCAATTGCTGGGTGGCGCGTTCGGTGCGGATGCGGACGAACTCGTCAAACCCGCCCGGCGTCAGCGCGATTTTCCCACGGTCCAGATGGGCGATGGCATGGACCGCCCGATCCAGCAGGAACCGGTCATGGGAGACGATCAGGGCGGCGCCGGGAAACCGGGCGAGGAAGCCTTCCAGCCACAACGTCGCTTCCAGGTCCAGGTGATTGGTGGGTTCGTCGAGCAGCAGCAGATCGGGCGCCGCGAACAGCGCCGCGGCCAGCGCGACCCGCATCCGCCAGCCGCCTGAGAACGCCCCCACGGCACGTGCCTGCGCCGCCGGATCGAAGCCGAGCCCGGCCAGGATCGCCCCGGCGCGCGCCGGCGCCGAGTCCGCGCCGATGGCGCGCAGCCGCTCGTGGATCTCGGCCAGGCGTTCGGCGGGCGCGGTCTCCGCCTCGGCGAGCAGCGCCAGGCGTTCGCGATCGGCGGCGAGCACCGTGTCGGTAAGCGAGGCCGGTCCGGACGGCGCTTCCTGCGCCACCGCGGCCAGACGCGCGCGCGCGGCCAGCCGGATCGTGCCGCCGTCGAGCGCGATCTGCCCCTGGATCGCGCGCAGCAGCGTGGATTTGCCGGCGCCGTTGCGCCCGACCAGGCCGATGCGCCGCCCGGCCTCGATGGTCAGGTCGGCCCCGTCCAGCAATGGCCGCCCGCCCAGCCGCAGGCTGGCCCCGGTGACGAACAGCAGCGACATCAGGCCTCCGGGAGCGGCCTCGCCTCGGCCAGCCCCCAGCCGATCGCGAGCAGGATCCAGCCCGTATTGGGCAGGGTGAAGAACGACGTGGTGGAGGCAATCGGCCACAGCACGATCGCGCAAGCGATGAAGGGGCCGATCCGTCGCGGCGCCGCGCCGGCTCCGCGCCCCAGCCGCCACAACCAGGCCAGCCCGAGCAGCGCGAACAGCGCCAGGCCCGGCAGCCCGGCCCCGGTCGCCACCTGGAGATAATAATTATGCGGATGGATCGAACAGCCCAGCGGGGAGGCCGGGTCCAGCACCGGAAACCAGGCGACGTTGTGATAATAGATCCGGTCCAGACAGTGATCGCGGAAGCCGTCGAAGCCCAGCCCGAACCACGGATGCGCCGCGATCATCGCCAGCGCGCGGCCAAACAGCTGCGCGTATTGTGTGGCCATGAAATGCGCCATCTGCCGGCCGAAATGCACCACCAGCTTGTGATACGTGGGCGGCGAGACGAAGCGCGCCAGCGCCGCCAGCGCCGCCCCGGCCAGGATCGCGATCGCCACCGGCCGGCGCAGCCGGGGCACGAACAATCCGGCCACCACCAGCCCGAACAGCATCAGCAGGGTCGGCATACGCTGGCCGATCAGCACCTGCGTCAGGGCCATCGCCACGATGCCCGCCGCCCCCGCTCCGCGCGCCCAGCGTCCCGACCGCGACAGCAGCGGGATCAGCCAGGGCAGGAACGCGGGAAACGCGAGGAAAACCCAGGTGGGACCGATGCGCGGCTTGAAGATCGGTCCGGTCAGGGAGCCGTCGTTCCAGCGCCCCTCGCCGAAGATGTTGAACCCGGTCAGATATTGCTGCCAGCACTCGATCCCGATCCACAGCGCCGTGGCCAGCATCATCCAGCCAAACCAGCGCCGCGCCTCCGCCCGTTCCAGCACCCATATCTCCAGCGCGGCGAGGAACACGAACAGGCGGATCAGTACGATCGATTCGATGATCTGGTGGCCATCGCCACGCAGGATGCTGACGCCGATCTGCCACACCCAGAAGGCCAGCGCGAGCGCATGCCACGGCCGCGCCACGAAGCCCCAGCCGTTGCGCCGGCGCGTGATCAGGAACAGCAGGCCGGTCAGGGAAATCAGCGCATCCGCCGGGGCACGCCCGGCGAGCAGCATCGGCCCCAGCGCCAGGGTGCAGACCAGCGCGATCCGGTGCGCAGCAGGTTCGGACGGGATCAGCGCGGTCATCCGGCCCAGGATCGGATGACGCAGGATCGAAGGGCGGGGCAGCGGGCGGGGGGCGGTCTCGGTCACGCGGCGTCGCTTTCGATCCTGTGAGCATGTCCGGCGGGGTCGCGCACGCGCCCGTCCGGGTCCCGATAAGCGGGTCCCACCGGCACTTTCCCCGCCCCACCCGGGAGATCCAGCACGTAGGTCGGCCAGGCGAGGCCGGTCACGCGCCCGCGCAAGCCGCGCAGCAGCGCCTGGCCGCGCGCGATCGGCACGTGAAACCGCGCGGTGCCGGGGGCGGGGTCCAACTGGTGCAGGTAATAGGGCTTCACCCGCGCTGCCAGCATGGCGCGCAACAGCCCCTCCAGCGCCGCTTCGGTGTCGTTCACCCCCGCCAGCAGCACCGACTGGCCCAGCAGCGGGATCCCCGCCCGGCGCAGCCGGTCCAGCGCGGCGCGCGCCGGCGCGGAGAACTCGCGC
>JAKAZJ010000398.1 GCA_021826565.1 Pseudomonadota bacterium
AGCGGGGTCAGGCTGGTGACCACCAGATAGAGCGCCGGCCCGATCGTGACGACCGCGAGCACCGCCAGGGCGGGGATCAGCCCGAGGGTGAACGCGCGCCGCCGCTCAAGCGACCAGGCGGTGGAACCGGCGGCCACCTTCCGCGATCAGAGCTTCACGCCGGCACGGCGCAACTGCACGATGGAGTTCCGCTGCGCCGCGGCCATCGCCTGCTGCGCCGTCTTCTCACCCGAGATGATGCCCTGGATCGCGATGTCGATCTGGCGATCGACCTCCGGGTACGGCGGCACGGTGCGATAGGCCATGTAGCCCTTGGCGGCGAGATCGACGGTATCAAGATACATCTTCGCCACGTCGAACCCGTTGAGGGTCAGCTTGCTGCGGAACTCGGGCAGCTGCACGATCGAGCGGCGCGTGACCGAGCTCCAGCCATGCTCGCGGAACATCCGCAGCAGCAACTTCTGCGACATCGCCCAGGTGATGAACTGCCAGGCGGCATCCTTATTGCGCGAGCCGGCGGGGATGCCCCAGCCATGGGTCGCGACCTGAGGGAAGCGGCCAGCCGGTCCGGCGGGGAACAGCGAGAACCCGCATGTCTGCGTGACCTTGCTGCCGGGCTGGGCCATCTGCGTGACGAAGGCCTCGTTCTCGGTGGCGTAGTTCGCCGTGCCGCCCTTGAGCGCCGCCACGACTTCGTCATAGGTGTAGGACAGCGCGCCACGTGGGCCGAATTTGCGCAGCAGATCGCTGAAGAACCCGGCGGCCTCGACCGCTGCCGGCGTGTCCAGGACCGGCATCAGATCGTGCGGCGGGTTGCGGAAGATGTTGGCCCCGAATCCTTGCAGGTAACCCGGGAAGGTCCAGCCGTAATGGTTCTCGGTCAGAAAGCCCGGGACGCCGTCCTTGCCGTTCACCGCTGCCAGCATCTTCGGCATCTCGGCGAAGCTGTCGGGCATGGCGAACCCGGCCTTGCGGATCAGATCGTAGCGCGAGGCCCCGCCCATCATCACGTCGGCGATCCAGGGGATCGCGCAGAGCTGGCCCGCCGCATTGCGGAACGCGGTGGTGGTGCCGGGAAAGAAATCCGCGGCGTTCCAGTCCGGCGGGGTGAGTTTCGGATTGGCGATGAAGCCGTCGAGCGGCAGCACCCAGCCTGCGCCGACCCACTGGCCGATGAAGATGAAGGTGACGTTGACCACGTCATAGGCGTCGCTGCGCGTGGCGAGTGCCAGGCCCATGCGCTGGTTGTAGATCGGGAACGATGGCGTGGTGTAGATGACGCGCGCGCCGGTTTCCGCTTCAAATTCGGGGATGTATTTGCCGAGCAGCAGCGGATAAGGAGCGCTCCAGCACGAGATATTGAGCGTCACACCGGCCAGCTTCTTGGCGCCGCCCGCCGCCGGTGCCTTACCAGGGAGCGCGAGAATCCCCGCCGCAGCCGTACCCGCCGCCAGGACCTGTCGCCGCCGGATCGTGCTGCGCATCGCCGTGCTCCCCGTTGCAGACCGCTTTGTGCTGGGTCCGTTGCTTGGTAGATTCCTACCAGCCGCGGCGCAGGGACGCAAACGGCGCGCGATGTCTGGAGGAATCCAAGATATGTCCGAAACCGATCTGCTGGTGGCAAGACTGAGCGCGGAACTCGGCGATGCCGTGATCGCGCGCGAGTTGGCGGCGATTGTCGCGGCCGACACGCTCGACTGGACCGCGCCCATGATCGCGGTGCCGCGGATCCAGACCATCCTCGGCTTCACCTTCGGCAACCGCATGGAAGCGAACGGCAATCGCACGCCGGGACCGGTGAACCAGGCGTTGGCGGCGATCGCGGCGCGGCTGGCCGGGGAAACCGGCGCGCCGGTGCTCGCGCAATGGGAAGTGGCGGAGCCGGCGGCGGATTTGCTCGCTGGGGGAAGGGTGCAACCGATTTTCCCCGGGCGCGACGGGCGCGGCGAACCGGTGTATCTCAGTACGCTCGGTGTGTTGGAGGAGATCGCCCGGACCACGCCGCCCGCTTCGTTCGGGGTGGTCGGTGTTGTTGCTTTTGCAGACCATCTGCCGCGCTGCGTGGCGACCGCGCGGCGGCTGGGGTTTGACGCCTATGCGCCGGAGGGGATCGCGATGCCGACGGAATACGATCCGCTATCCGGGCAATCCTGGTGTCGCAGCCGGCTACCGTATCTGGTGCACGATATGATGCTCCGCCTGACCGAGCGGCGCGCGGCGATGCTGGCGGGGTGATCGATCCTGGTCGGACCGGCGCGCTGTACCCGCTACGCTTCGAACACCAGCGTGACGCCGCACGCGGCCTCGGCGGGTACCAGGATCCGCCCGCCCACGCGCATCACCGCCACCCCGCCCGCCGCCAGCGCCGCGGCCGTTCGCTCCAGAGACGCACTGCGCAACACCAGCGCGGCCATGAAATCCGCTCTCCCCGCCGCAAGATTCCCGTATCCCGCGCGCACCACCGCCGGCGTGCGTATCTCGCAGGTCGCCAGGCCAAGGGTCAGCACGTAGCCGTCGGCCTCCCCGTAGACCATCGCGTCGCCGAACATCCGCGCGAAGAGCGCCCCCAGCGCGCCCGGATCGGCCGCGGCGATCACCACCCGCGCGATCCCCGTCACGGCATTCGGATGCGCCCGCCAGGCATCGCGCCAGACCAGTTCCGGCGTGGCGTGCTCGCAGAAATAGAACCGGCCTGCCGGCGCGGTGTCCACCGGCAGCCGCACGGTACGGAATGCGGCCGCGCGCGGGACGCCGTCGATCTCCACCGGGCGCGAGAACGCCTGCGGCGCCAGCACCGGAACCCCGGAAGCCGTCACTGCGGCGTGGGTTGCGTCCGCGTCGCGCGTGGCGAACACCAGGGCACCGAGGCCGATCGGGGCGTCGGCGATCTCCCGCCGCGCCGATCCGGCGGGGGCGGCCAGCAATTCCAGATAATCGGTGCCGAATACCGCCAGGTGGTTCATTGAACCCAGCGTGTGATATCCGCGCGGCGTCAGCGAAAATCCCAGCCGCCGGTAGGTTGCCGCACCCGCATCCAGCTGGTCGCGCAGGCTGACCACCACGTGGTCCACTAACGGAAGTGGCAAGGAGATCGGCAGCATGTTCACTCCGGCAGGCCGCGATCGGCACGGGTGGCCGACAGATCGTCGGCGATGAAGGCGCGCACCATTTCGGTCAGCGGCTCCTGCGGAGCGAAACCGAGCGCGGTGGCGCGCCGGGCAGTGAATGCCGCGGGCCAGGCGCCGACGATCGCGGCGATGGCGGGGTCGGGCGCATAGCGGACCAGGGCGCGGGCGCCCGGCTTCACCGCTTCCAGCGCGGCCAGCATCTCGGCCACTGTCGCACGCATCCCGGGCGGGTTGACGCCGCGATCCTGGTTC
>JAKAZJ010000399.1 GCA_021826565.1 Pseudomonadota bacterium
CCCGGTGCCAACATCGATCGGGCCGCCTTGGGTGTCAAAGCGCCCGGCGACGGCCCAAGGGACGGCCGAGGGGACGGCCGACGGGACCGCCACACCGTTGGTCGCGCCAGCGGCCACACCACTGGCCATGGGGCGGTGCGCGAGGTCGGCCACGCGCGCGCCGCGCAGCCCGCGCCCGGGGACCAACAGAGAGACGGCCTCAAGCAGGTTGGTCTTGCCGCTGCCGTTGGGGCCGGCCAGCACGGCGATGCGCGCTCCCGGCTCCCAGACCAGCGCCGGATAGCTGCGGAACGCGGTCAGGCGCAGCCGGCGCAAGGCAAGGCTTGCGCCCGGCGGACCGGTCGCCGAATCTAGGTCGCAAGAACCAGGAGGAACTGTCATGCCTCGACGCCTGATCGATATTTCCGTGCCGCTCAAGGCCGGGATCGCCAGCGACCCGCCGCATATGCTGCCGGAGATCACCTATCTCGACCACCATCAGACCGCCGGAGCGATGGCGGAGTATATGGGCGTGCGGGTGGATCAACTGCCTTCGGGCGAATACGCCGCGGTGGAGCAGGTGCGCATCTCCAGCCATAACGGCACCCATCTGGACGCGCCGTATCATTTCTTCTCGACCATGAACCATGCGCTGACGCCGGGCGGGGAACCGTCATGGCGGATCGATGAGGTGCCGCTGGAATGGTGCTACCAGCCGGCGGTGAAGCTGGATTTCCGCCATCTCCCGGACGGGTACGTGGCGACGCCGGGGGATGTGGAGGCGGAACTGCAACGCATCGGCCACAAGCTTGCGCCGCTGGAGATCGTGCTGGTCAACACCGCCGCCGGGACGCGCTATGGCGAGGCCGATTTCATCGATCGCGGCTGCGGGATCGGCAAAGCGGCGACGCTCTGGCTGCTGGAACGCGGCGTGCGTCTGACCGGGACCGACGGGTGGAGCTGGGATGCTCCGTTCAGCCTGACCCGCCAGCGGGTGGCGGCGACCGGCGATGCCGGACTGATCTGGGAAGGCCACCGTGCCGGACGGGAGATCGGCTATTCGCATCTGGAAAAGCTGCACAACCTGGAAGCCCTGCCGTCGGACGGGTTCGAGGTGGTGTGTTTCCCGGTGAAGCTGCACCGCGCCTCGGCGGGGTGGACGCGGGCGGTGGCGATCCTGCCGCGATAGCGACGGTCAGGTCTCGGGCCGGCGGCGCGCGGGGACCGGTTCGATCACTCCTCCCCGTCGCCCCCCGCTTGCCCTCCCCCAGGACCACCACGTCGGCCGACCGTGGCGACGCGCAGCGTGTTGGTGGTGCCGGAATGTCCGAACGGCACGCCGGCGGCGACGATGATCTCCTGGCCCGGCGCCGCGAAGCCTTCGGTCTGGGCGATGCGTGCCGCGCGCGCCACCGCCTCGGACAGGGAATGCGCGTCGGGCGCGACCACCGCGTGCACGCCCCAGACCACGGCCAGGCGCCGCGCCGTCACCTCATGCGGGGTGAAGCCGATGATGGCGCTTTCCGGGCGTTCGCGCGCAACCCGCAGCGCGGTGGCGCCGGAAGCGGTGAAAGCGACGATCGCGGCGGCGCCGATCGTGTGACAGATCTGGCGCGCCGCCGCGGCAATGGCGTCGGCGGCGGAGGGTTCGGGGGCGGCGCGGCTCGCCTCGATCATCGCCCGCCAGCCCTGATCCTGTTCCACGCGGGCGAGGATGCGGTCCATGATGTTCACCGCTTCGAACGGATATTGCCCGGCCGCGGTTTCGGCCGACAGCATCACCGCATCGGCGCCGTCGAACACGGCCGTGGCAACGTCGGAGGCTTCGGCGCGGGTCGGCGCCGGGGCGGTAATCATGCTTTCCAGCATTTGCGTCGCCACCACGACCGGCCGGCCGAGGGCGCGGGCGGCGCGGACGATGCGCTTCTGCGCGAGCGGGACTTCCTCGGGCGGCAATTCCACCCCCAGATCGCCGCGGGCGACCATCACGCAGTCCGACAGGCGCAGGATTTCATCCAGGTTTTCCAGCGCCTGGGGCTTTTCCATCTTGGTCATGATCCAGGCGCGCCCATCGGCGAGACGTTTGGCTTCGGCCACGTCCTCCGGCCGCTGCACGAAGGACAGACCGATATAGTTGGCACCGTGATCCAGCGCGAATGCCAGGTCGATGCGGTCCTTGTCGGTCAGCGCGGGGATCGGCAGGACCATGTCGGGGACGTTCACGCCCTTGCGGTCGGACAAGGGGCCGCCGACCACGACCTCGGTTTCCAGCCCGTCCGGGCGCTTGCGGGTCACGCGCAGGCGAAGCTTGCCGTCGTCCAGCAGCAAGGTCGTGCCGATCGCGGCGGCGGCGATGATCTCGGGGTGCGGCAACGTGACGCGCTGGGCGTTGCCGGGCGTGGGGTTGAGGTCCAGGCGGAACGGCTGGCCGGTCTGCAGATGGACCCGCCCGCCGCCGAACACGCCGACGCGGAGTTTCGGTCCTTGCACATCGGCCAGGATGCCGATCGGGCGGCCGACGCGGGCTTCCAGGTCGCGGATCATGGCAAACCGGGCGGCGTGATCCTCGTGCGTGCCATGGCTGAAATTCAGGCGGAACACGTCGGCGCCGGCATGGAACAGCCGGGCCAGGACGTCCGGTGTGGAACTGGCCGGGCCGATAGTGGCGATGATCTTGGTGCGGCGGCGGCGGCGGATTTTCGGGCTGGCGGGCATCGTGGGTCCTTCGCGCCGGCGCTGCGGGTCAGAACGGCAGTTTCATGCCGGGGGGAAGCGGCAGGCCGGCGGTGAGCTTCTGCATTTCCGCGGCGTTCTCGGCTTCGACCTTGCGCCTGGCATCGGCATGGGCGGCAATGATCAGGTCGCATAACATCTCGGTATCATTTGGATCGACGATCTTCGGGTCCAGCGTCAGGCGGCGCAGCTCACCCTTGCCGCTCAGCACCACCGCGACCAGGCCGGCACCGGCCTCCCCGGTGACTTCCGCGCTCTCCTGGCGGGTCTGCAGCTCGGCCATGCGTTCCTGCATCTGCTGGGCCTGCTTCATCAGGCCGACGAGATTCTTCATTCCGGTGGCTCCGTAAGGTCATCGTCGGGGACGGGATCGGCGGCGATCCCGTAGGCATCGGCGGTGGTGTCGTGGACCGCCTCGATCTTCGCGCCGGGGAAGGCGGCCAGGATGGCGCGGACCAGGGGATGATCCGCTGCCTCGGCGCGGCGGGTCGCGTCCGCGGCGGTGCCTTGTTCGGCCAGGGTGGGTTCGCCGGCCTCGGTAGAGAGCGCGATCGTCCAGCGCGTGCCGGTGGCGTCGAGCAGCGCTGCGGCGAGGCGCGGGGCAAGATCGCGCGGAGCTTCCGGCAGCGGACGCAGCTCGATCACCGGCGGGGCGTACCGGACCAGCT
>JAKAZJ010000400.1 GCA_021826565.1 Pseudomonadota bacterium
ACGCGCCCGCGACCCCCGAGGCCGAGGGGATGCTGACGGAGAAGCATTTTCGGCAGATGAAGAAGACCGC
Organism: Pseudomonadota bacterium; assembly: GCA_021826565.1. The sequence continues at coordinate 71 of JAKAZJ010000400.1, forward strand.
CATCTTCATCAACACCGGCCGGGGTCCGACGGTGCAGGAAGCCGGCTTGATCAAGGCGTTGCAGGAAGGCTGGATCGCCCACGCCGCGTTGGATGTGCTGGAGATCGAGCCGCCGGGCAACAACAACCCGATCCTGGGCATGCAAAACGTGACGCTGAGCGCGCATACCGCATCCGCCTCGGCGCGCTTCGATCCGGCGCGGAAACGTCATGTCGGGCGGGAACTGGGGCTGGTGCTGGCGGGGAAATGGCCGATGAGCTGCGTCAACCCCTCGGTACTGGCCGGCTCGGCGCTGCGGCGCTGGCAGCCGATCTCGATGGAGCGCGGCCCGAACAGCTAAGCGGCCCGAATGCCCCCCTCCCGCACCGCAACCCCACCTCTCCCGCATCGCGGGAGAGGTCGGTTCGCGCAGCGAACCGGGTGAGGGCCGCGTCCCGCCGTTCGGTCACCCATTGGGCCAGCCTGATCCTGATCGGCGCGCTGATCGCGCTGGCCGCCGCGGCGGCGCTCGCGCCCTGGCTGCTGGGGGCCGGCAACGCCAATGCGCAGCGCCTGGCCGCGGCCGGTATTTTTACCGCCAGCTATGCCGCGCTGGCGATCGGACGGGTCCCGGGGCTGGCGATCGACCGCGCCGGAATCGCGCTGGTCGGCGCGAGCCTGATGGTGGCCTCCGGCGCGATCCCGCTGCAAGCCGCCTACAAGGCGATCGATATCGACACGCTGACCTTGCTGCTCGGCATGATGATCGTGGTGGCGAATCTGCGCCTGTCGGGCGCGTTCGCGCTGGTCACGGGCTGGATCGCGCGGCACGCGGCGGGGCCGGTGGCGCTGCTGGTGGCGGTGACGGTCGTTTCGGGGGTGGCCTCGGCGTTCCTGGTCAACGATGCGATCTGCCTGGTGCTGGCGCCGCTGGTGGTGGAACTGGCACTGGCCGCCGGGGTGCGGCCCCTGCCCTATCTGCTGGCGACCGCGATGGCGTCGAATATCGGCTCGGTGGCGACGATCACCGGGAATCCGCAGAACATGCTGATCGGCGGGTTCTCGGGGATTCCGTACGCGACGTTCGCGGGCGCGCTGGCGCCGGTGGCGGGGCTGGGGCTGGTGGCGATGCTGGGGATCGTGGTGCTGCTGCACCGGCGGGATTTCGCGCGCCCGGCGGTCCCGGCATTGGTCCCGCCGGCGCCGCGCGGGACGAACCGGGTGCTGGTCGGGCGCGCCATGGCGGCGACGGCGGCGGTGATCGCGCTGTTCTTCGCCGGCCAGCCGCCGGCCAAGGCGGCGATCGTGGTCGGCGCGGCGCTGCTGCTGACACGGCGCGTGAAAAGCTGGCGGGTCTATGCCGAGGTCGATTGGTCGCTGCTGCTGATGTTCGCCGGTCTGTTCGTGATCGTGGCCGGCGCCGAGCGGCGGCTGCTGTCGCATTCGGTGCTGGCGGCGGTCGGGCGGCTGCATCTGGACCATGTCCCGGTGCTGGCCGGGGTCACGCTGGTGCTGTCCAACCTGGTCAGCAACGTGCCCGCAATCCTGGTGCTGCGCCCGTTCGTGGCGGCGCTGGCAACGCCGCGGCGCGCCTGGCTGGTGGTGGCGATGGCGTCCACCTTGGCGGGAAATCTGACCTTGCTGGGCTCGATCGCCAATCTGATCGTGGCGGAAAAGGCCGGGCGGCGCGGCGTTGCGGTGACGTTCTGGGCGTATCTGCGGGTGGGCGTGCCGGTGACGTTGGTGACCTTGGGGATCGGCGTGTGGTGGCTGCGTTGAGCAAGGCGGCCTGATCCGGGGGCCCATGCCGCCGGCCGCGTCCCGCCCCGCCTACGCCGCTTCCCGGATCGCGTGCACGAACCCGTCCGCCTCGGTGGACAGCCGCCCGGCCTCCCCGGCCAGCGCGTCGGCCGCGCCCAGCACAGCCCCCGCGTCGGCACCGGTGCGCCGCACCGCCACGGCGAGATGGGTCACGCCGCCGGTCACCTCCGCCGTTCCCGCCGCGACTTGCTGCACCGCGCGGGCGATCTCGGCGGTGGCCGCGCCCTGCTCGCCCACCGCCCCGGCAATCCAAGCGGCGATCGCGTCCATCCGCTGGATCGTGCCGGCGATCGAGCGCAGCGCCTCCACCGCCTGTCCGGTCGCGCCCTGCATCGCCGCGATCTGGCTGCCGATCTCCTGGGTCGCGCGCGCGGTTTGGGTTGCCAGCGTTTTCACTTCCGAGGCCACCACGGCGAAGCCTTTGCCCGCCTCCCCGGCGCGCGCGGCCTCGATCGTCGCGTTCAGCGCCAAAAGATTGGTCCGCCCGGCGATATCGCCGATCAGCCGCACCACCTCCCCGATCCGTCCGGCGGCGTCGGCGAGACCGGTCACCGAGCGATCGGTCGCCTGCGCCTCACGCACCGCCTGGCCGGCGATTTCGGCCGATTCCGCCACCCGCCGCCCGATCTCGGCGACCGAGGCCGATAATTCCTCCGCGCTCGCCGCGACCGCGCCCACATTCGCGGCCGCCTCCGCCGACGCGGCGGTCATCGCGGTGGTGTGTTCCCCGGCGGCGCCGGCCACGGTGGAGAGGGCGCGCGCGGTCTCCCGCATCGCCTCGGCCTTGGCGCCGAGTTCGCGCGCGATCGCGCCCACCGTCGCCTCGAAATGCCCGACCAGGCGCACCTGGCGGGTGGCGCGGTGCCAGGTGATCATCGGCCCGAGATAGGCGCCGTCGCGGTCGCGCAGCGGGCTGATGACCAGGTCGAACCATTCCTCCCCCAGGCCGACGCGCAGCCGCGCCGGCAGGTGGGCCGGATCACACAGACGCTCCGGCGTCAGCGCCGGGTCCTGGCCCAGACAGCCGACCGGCTGACCCGCCATCGCGTTCGGGGGGGCCGGCAGCAGCGGCGCCACCAGCTCCAGCAGCGCTTCCCCGCGCGGGTTCACATAGGTGATCGTGCCGTCGGTTGCCGCGGTCAGCAGCCCGATCGGCAGGTTGCGGATCATCTCGGCCTTCACGAAGGCGTCGCGTACCACCGCGCGCAGGGTTTCCAGCGCGGCGGCCATGCGCCCGATCTCGTCGCGCCGCCCCGCCGCGCCGCGCAGCACGGCAGCGTTGGGCGCGCGCGTGTCGCCGGCCGCCATCGCCGTCACCCACCCGGTCATCGCCCGCATCGGCCCCGCAACCGCCCGCGCCGTCAGCCAGCCGGAGATCGTCAGCACCAACCCGATCGCCACCGCGATCGCCGCCAGCCGCCGGCGCACCGCGACAGCCGAGCGCGCGGCCCGGGCCGATGCCTGGCCGGCTTGCGCATCGAATGCCGCCGCCGCCGCACGCAGATT
>JAKAZJ010000401.1 GCA_021826565.1 Pseudomonadota bacterium
CGGTCCGCCAGGGTCATCGCCTCCACCTGGTCGTGGGTGACATACAAGCTGGTGACGCCCAGCCGGCGTTGCTGCTTGCGGATATCGGCGCGCACCTGCACCCGCAGCTTGGCGTCCAGGTTGGACAGCGGCTCGTCGAACAGGAACAGTTTCGGTTCGCGCACGATAGCGCGCCCCATCGCCACGCGCTGACGTTGCCCGCCGGATAGTTGCCGCGGCTTGCGGCCCAGCAACCCGTCCAGGCCCAGCATCGCTGCCGCCTCGTTTACGCGCCGCGCGATCTCGGCCTTTGGCACGCCACGCAGTTTCAGGCCGTAGGCCATGTTCTTGAATACACTCATATGCGGGTAGAGCGCGTAGTTCTGAAACACCATCGCGATATCCCGCCGCGAGGGGTCGGTCTGCGTGATATCGACCCCGTCCAGCAGCACCCGCCCCGCGCTCGGCACCTCCAGCCCCGCCACCAGTCGCAGAAGCGTGGACTTCCCGCAGCCGGAGGCGCCGACAATGACCACCATCTCGCCATCGGCCAACGCCAGATCGACCGCGTGCAGCACCGGCGTGGCGCCGAAATTTTTCCCCAGGCCCTGCAGGTCCAGCCGCGCCATCGGTTATTTATCCGCTTCGGTCAGGCCGCGCACGAACCAGCGCTGCATCAGCAGCACCACGGCCACGGGCGGCAGGATCGCCCAAACGGTGGCCGCCATCACCAGGTTCCAGGCGGTGAGCTGGTCGGTGGTGATCATGCGTGCGATGCCCAGCACGATCGGCACCAGATGCCCGTTCGTAACGGCCAGCAGCGGCCACAGATACTGATTCCAGCCATAGACGAACAGGATCACGAACAGCGCCGCCAGATTCGCCGCCGAGACCGGTACCACCATGTCGAAAAAGAATCGCATCGCCCCGGCGCCGTCGAGCTTCGCCGCCTCGACCATCTCGTCCGGGATCGCCAGGAACACCTGCCGGAACAGAAGCGTGGCGGTGGCGGATGCGATCAGCGGCAGCGTCAGGCCGGTGAACGTGTTGATCAGGTGGAAATCCGCGATCACCGCGTAGGTCGGGATGATCCGCACCTCGACCGGCAGCATCAGGGTAATCAGGATCATCCAGAACGCGATCTTGCGCCCGGGGAAGCGGAAGAACACGATCGCGAATGCCGATAGCGCCGAAATCGCGATTTTCCCCAGCGCGATCACCATGGCCATGGCGACGCTGACCAGCAGCATATGCCAGATCGGCGTGCCGCCGCTGGCCGCCGGGCCGAAGCCCAGCACATCGATGAAGGTGCGCAGGCCCGACAGCCGAGGCCAGAACGACACATCGCCGCGGTTGATCGCGCCCGCCCGCTGCGTCGCCGCGGCGAAGGCGATCCAGATCGGCGCCACGAAAATTGCCCCGCCCAGCGCCAGGACCGCATGGGCAAGGTAGTCCGGGCCGCGTCTCATGCCCCTCGCCTCATGTCGTCGTCCGCCGGCCGACGAAGCGGAACTGGATCGCCGTCAGACCCACGATCAGCACCATCAGAATCACCGATTGCGCGGCCGAGCCTCCCAGATCGAGATTGATCACCCCGTCGCGATAGACCTTCACCACCAGGGTTTCGGTCGCGGTCCCCGGTCCGCCGCTGGTCAGGGCGAAGATCAGGGCGAAGGTGTCGAAGGCGGCGTACACAACGTTGACCACGATCAGGAAAAACGTGGTCGGCATCAGCAGCGGCCAGACGATGGTACGGAAGCGATAGAAACCGCGGGCACCGTCCAGCGCGGCGGCCTCGATCAGGGCGCGCGGAACCGATTGCAGCCCGGCCAGGTAGAAGATGAAATTATAGGACACCTGCTTCCACGCCGCGATCACGATCACCAGCACGAAAGCCTGGCCGCCATTCAGGGCATAGTTCCAGTCGATCCCCAGCGCCCGCAGCGGCTGGGTCAGCAGGCCGATTTCCGGTTGCAGCAGGAAGGCGAAGATCACGGATGCGATCGCCGGCGCGATCGCGTAGGGCAGGATCAGCAGGGCGCGGTAGAATCCCCGGCCGCGGATTTCACGGTCCGAGAACACCGCCAGCACCAGGCCGCCCGCCATCGCCAGCGCGGCGACGGCGGCGCAGTACAGGACCGTGCGCGCCACCGTGGCCCGGTACGATTCCGATCCAAGCAGCGCCGAAAAATTCTCCAGCCCGACGAAGCTGGTGTTCAGGCCGAAGGCGTTGGCGGCGCGCACGCTCTCGCGGAACGCCTGCCAGGCGGGGAACAGGAAGAACAGAATCGTGACCGCCAGTTGTGGAGCCACGAGGAACGCCGGCAGCGCCCATCCGGGGAACAGGGTCCGGCGTTCCACGCGGCGTGCTCAGCCGTGGACCGTGCGGGCGAACTGGTCGATCACCACCTGCCCGCGCTTGGCCGCGTTGGCGAGTGCGACCTTGGCCGAGGCGCCGTTCTGGATCGCGCGTTCCCACTCTTCCTCGATGATCACGAACACCTCGGCCATGCCGCCCAGGCGGACACCGCGTGAATAGGCGGTGGTGGGCGTGCGCGTGAGCTGCTTGACCGCCAGATCGGATCCCGGATTGGCGGCGTAATACCCCTGCTTGCCCAGCAGCGCGTTGCCGGGGAGCGTGACCGGCACGTACCCGGTGGCTTTCGACCAATGCGCGTCATTCGCCGGTTCGGCGACGAAGTTCAGGAACTGCGCGACGCCACGATATTCAGCGTCGGTGCGGTGGGGCGCGGTCATGGTCCAGAACGCGGCACCGCCGATGATCGAGTTGATCGGCGATTTGATGATGGACGGGTGGTACGGCAGATAAGCGTCGCGGAACTTGAACTTGGCGCTCTGCTTGAGCTGGCCGTAGATGCCCGACGAATCGAACGTGATCGCCGCCTTGCCGGCATAGAAGATCGGGCTCGGCAGGCCGTCGCGGCCTTCGTATTTGAACAGACCTTCCTTCTGCAGCGCCAGCAACATCCCCAGATGCTTCACGAAGGGCGCTGAATCGATCAGCAGCTTCGGCTTCGGCCCGCCGAACCCGTTGTCCAGCGTGGCGAACGGGACGTTATGGATCGCGCCGAACTGTTCGAACTGCGCCCAGATCGGCCAGGAGGTCATCATCGGGATCTCGGCCGCTTTTTTGGCCTTGATGGCGCGGGCCGCCTTGATGACTTCGGCCCAGGTGGCGAGCGGAGCGGCGGGATCGAGCCCGGCGCGGTGGAACGCGTCCTCGTTGATCCACATCAGGGTGGTGGAGGCGTTGAACGGCGCACCGCCCATCTTGCCGCCGGAGACGCCGTAATACCCCTGGACGGCCGGGATGTAGCGCGCGGCGTCGATTGGAACGCCGGTTTTGGCGGCAAGCTGGAACACGTCCAGCGCG
>JAKAZJ010000402.1 GCA_021826565.1 Pseudomonadota bacterium
GGCGGCGGCAGCGGGGTTACGGGCGGCCGGCCTGGCCACGCAGGTGGCCGAGGCGCAGCTGGCGGCGTTGACTGCCGGTGCTCGGGCGGCGGCGGCGCAGGTGCGGGCGGAGCGGGCGGCGTTGCTGCCGTTGCTGCCGGTCATCGAGCGGCTGTCGCTTTATCCGACCGAGTCCCTTCTTGCCGCGCCGGTTCCGCCGGAGCAGGCGTTGCGTGGGGTATTGGTGTTGCGGGGGGTGACCCGGGCGCTGGCGGCGCGGCTCGCGCGGCTGCGCGCGGCGCAGGTCAGGGCGGCGGTGGCGCGGACGGCGGCGGCGGTGGCCGTTCCCAGTCTGGCCGCGGCTGAGCGGACGCAGGAGGATGCCACCGCGGCGCTTGACCGGGCCTTAGCGGCGACCAGCGCGGACGAGCTGGCGGCCGAGACTTCCGAACAGGCGGCGGCGCGCCGGGCCGCGGCTCTGGCCAGCCAGGCGGCTGATTTGCGCGATCTGCTGCACCGGCTGGCGGTGGCGCGGCAGGCGGCGGCGGCGCGGGCGCGGCGGCTGGCGCCGAATGCTGGATCGGTGCCATCCGGGCCGATCCATTTGCTGGCCACCTCGCGCCCGGCGCATCAGCTGCTGCGTCCGGTGGCGGGGAGGGTGGCAATCGGGTTCGGCACGCACACGGCGGCGGGACCCGCGTCCGGGATTACCTGGCACGCGCGGGCAGGGGCAGTGGCGGTCGCGCCGTGCAGCGGGACGGTCTTGTTTGCCGCTCCGTTCCGCGGCTATGGGCGTTTGCTGATCGAGGATTGCGGCGGCGGGTACGATGCCGTGATCGGCGGTTTCGCCCGCCTGGACGCGGCGCCGGGGGATCGGTTGCGGGCCGGCGCGGCGGTGGGTGCGCTGCCCACCGGCACGGCGATGGGCGTATCGTCTGCCGGCATGCCGTCGGTTTATTTCGAGCTGCGTCGAGATGGGGCGGCGATCGACCCCAGGCCTTGGCTGCGTGGTGGCTGACCGTCCGTGAAATCGGGTCCCCCAGCGGACCGGCCTGCAACCCAAGGTGGCGAAATCTTCACTCGGCTGGACCCTATAACGGGGCTGGACCGCGGGGCGGCGAAACCTGATAGAGAGAGTTCAAGTCAGATCATCATGGTCGCGGCCCGGTTGTTCCGGGCGGCGCGAGAGGACCGATCGCATGAATGTTCGTTTCCGGCGCTTTCGCACCGGGGCTTTGCTGGGTGCCACTTTTCTGGCTGGGCTGGCGGCCTGGCCCACCGGGCGGCTCGTCGCGGTCCGGATCGGGATCGCGCAGGCGGTGGCCGCCGAACCGTCCGGGCAGGCGGATACGTATCGCTGGCTGACCCTGTTCGGCGACGTGTTCGAGAAGGTGCGGCGTGATTACGTCGATCCCGTCTCGGACAAAAGCCTGGTGGAGAACGCGCTGGACGGGATGCTGGCGGGGCTGGATCCGCATTCGGCCTATATGAACCGCAAGCAGTTCCATGAGATGGAAGTGCAGACCTCGGGCCAGTTCGGCGGGCTCGGGATCGAGGTGACCGAGGATGGCGGGCTGATCCGCGTGATTTCGCCGATCGACGACACGCCGGCCTCGCGCGCCGGGATCAAGGCCGGGGATATCATCACCGCGATCGACGGCAAGACGGTGGAGGGCCTGCCGCTGGCGAACGCGGTGCGGCAGATGCGCGGGAAAGTGAACACGCCGATCACGCTGACGATCAAGCGTCAGGGGGTGAATACCCCGGTGATCGTGACGATGAAGCGCGAGATCATCCATATCCAGGTGGTCAAGGACCGGATGGAGCCGCACGATATCGGGTACGTCCGGCTGTCGCAGTTCACCGAGGGCGCCAACAGCGGCATTCGCAAGGCGATTGCGGCTTTGAAGAAGCAGGGCCATGGCAAGCTGCGCGCGGTGATTCTGGATCTGCGCGACAATCCTGGCGGGTTGCTGGAGCAGGCGGTGGCGGTGGCCGGGGATTTCATCGGCCATGGCGAGATCGTCTCCACGCGCGGGCGCCATCCCAGCGATTCGCAGCGTTGGGACGCGCCGGGCAACGACCTGATTCCGGGCGTTCCGTTGGTGGTACTGATCAATAACGGGTCCGCGTCTTCGTCCGAGATCGTTTCCGGCGCGTTGCAGGACCACCGGCGCGCGATCCTGATGGGGGAGCGGAGCTTCGGCAAAGGATCCGTGCAGACCGTGATGCCGCTGCCGGGCGGGGGTGCGATGCGGCTGACCACGGCGCGTTACTACACCCCGTCCGGGCGATCGATCCAGGATCTGGGGATTGCGCCCGATATCCGCGTGGCCGAGACCTTCGCGAAGCTGGCGCATTTCGGGCCGGCGCATGAGTGGGACCTGAACCACACCATTACCAATACCGGCGGCACCAAGGCGGCCCCGCCGCGGCCCGACCTGCCGCCGATCGCCGCCTCGATCCCGCCTCGGCCGCCCAAGGATTTCCCCAAGTTCGATCCGAAGCATCCGACCAGCACCGATTTCCAGTTGCTGCAGGCGATCAAGGTGGCGAACGCGATGGCCGAGGAGACGCATCACGCCGTGGCCAAGGAATAGGCGGGTGTGACCATGGGGGGAGGCTGGCGGGCGCTCGGCCTGTTCTGGGTCGTGGTTCTGGCTGTCGCGGGCGGCAGTGCGGCGGTGCTGGAGCATCTGGGACCGCCGGTCGCATCGCCATCGCTGGGGCCCCGGCCCCTGGCGTCCGCTTCGTCGCCGCCGGTTTCGTTGGCGCCCTCGGCGCGCGCGCGACCCGGTCCGCCGCGAACGGAAGCGGCATCGCTCGCAGCGCCGGCAGGGCATGTCTCGGCCCCGGTCGGGGCTTCGGCGGCGCCGTCCGCGGGGCCCTCCGTTGGGCATCGCCTTGGGACGTCTGCTGGCGCCGGCCCGGCGGCCTCGGCCTCTACCGCGCTCGCTCCGTCCCAAGCGTCCGCCCGTCGCGGGCCCCAGCCGGCGGTTGTGACGACCGGCAGCGCAATCGCCGCGCCGATTGCGCTTTTGTTGGCGCCGCTGCCCGCGCATCCCGGGTGGTTGCTACCGGTGATCGGGCCGGACGGAACCGCGCCCATGCACGCCTATGCCGCCAGGTTCGATCCGGCCGATCATGCGCCGCGCGTGGCGCTGCTTCTGGCCGGTGTCGGGCTGGATTCGGCCGCCAGCCTGGCCGCGATCGGGGCGTTGCCGGCGCCGGTCGCGTTGGCGGTGTCGCCTTATGCGACCCATCTGGACCCGGTCCTGGCTGCCGCCCGCGCGGACGGCCACGAATATCTGATGTCGCTGCCGCTGGAGCCGGCGCGCTATCCGCTGAATGACCCCGGGCCGCGCGCGTTGTTGTCCAGTCAGA
>JAKAZJ010000403.1 GCA_021826565.1 Pseudomonadota bacterium
GCGCCGCGGCGCGGCCGAACACCACCAGATCCAGCAGCGAGTTCGTACCGAGCCGGTTCGCGCCATGCACCGAGACGCAGGCGCATTCGCCGACCGCCATCAATCCGGGGATCACCGCGTCGGGGTTGCCCGGCGTCGGGCGCAGCACCTCGCCATGATAATTCGTCGGGATGCCGCCCATATTGTAATGGACCGTGGGCAACACCGGGATCGGCGCCTTGGTCACATCGACGCCGGCGAACACTTTGGCGGTTTCTGAAATGCCCGGCAGGCGTTCATGCAGCAGATCGGCACCCAGATGCTCCAGGTGCAGCATGATGTAGTCCTTGTCCGGCCCGCAGCCGCGTCCTTCGGCAATCTCGATCGTCATCGAACGGGATACCACGTCGCGTGAGGCGAGGTCCTTGGCGGTGGGGGCGTAGCGTTCCATGAAGCGCTCCCCTTCCGCGTTGGTCAGGTAGCCGCCTTCGCCGCGGGCGCCTTCGGTGATCAGGCAGCCGGCGGGGAAGATGCCGGTGGGGTGGAACTGCACGAACTCCATGTCCTGGCAGGGCAGGCCGGCGCGCAGCACCATGGCGTTACCGTCGCCGGTGCAGGTGTGCGCCGAGGTGCAGGAGAGGAAGGCGCGGCCATAACCGCCTGTCGCCATCACCACTTTCTGCGCGCGGAACCGGTGGATCGAGCCGTCGTCCAGGCACCAGGCGGTAACGCCGCGGCAGACGCCTTCGTCATCCAGGATCAGATCGAGCGCGAAGTATTCGATGAAGAACTCGACCTCGTGCTTCAGGCTTTGCTGATACAGCGTGTGCAGGATGGCGTGGCCGGTGCGGTCGGCGGCGGCGCAGGCGCGCATCGCCGGCTCCCGGCCGTAATCCTTCATGTGGCCGCCGAACGGGCGCTGGTAGATCTTGCCGTCTTCCGTGCGGCTGAACGGCACGCCGAAATGTTCCAGCTCGTAGACCGCCGGAATCGCTTCCCGGCACATGTATTCGATCGCGTCCTGGTCGCCGAGCCAGTCCGACCCCTTCACGGTGTCGTACATGTGCCAGCGCCAGTCATCCTCGCCCATGTTGCCGAGCGCGGCGCCGATGCCGCCCTGGGCGGCCACGGTGTGGCTGCGGGTCGGGAACACCTTGGTGATGCAGGCGGTCTTGAGCCCCGCCGCGCCCATCCCGAGCGTGGCGCGCAGCCCCGAACCGCCGGCACCCACGACCACGACGTCATAGGTGTGATCGACGATGCGGTACGCGCCGGCGGCGGGCCCGGCGGACGGCGTATTGATGGCGTTCATTCCTGAATCCTTTCCGGCGCGCTACAGCCCAAGCCGCAGCGCCGCGACCGCGCAGAGCAGCGCCAGCAGCACCGACACCCCGCGCACCGTCAGGATCAGCATGAGCTTCATGCCTTCCTGATGCACGTAATCCTCGATCACTTCGCCCAGCCCCAGCGCCATGTGCCAGAAGGTGGCAACGATCAGCGCCAGCACCAGGGCCAGCGCCAGCGGCGCGTGCAGCCAGCCGGCGACATCGGCGCGCTGGGCCGATTCCAGCGAGATCATGCTGGCGATGAACCACAGCGACAGCGGGATCAACGCCAGCGCCGTCACCCGCTGGGTCCACCAGGTGCCCCGCCCGGCGCGCGCCGCACCGGTGCCACGGGCACGGCCCAGCATCGAGCGGCGAATCGCGATCTGCGGTGTTTCGTTCATGTTCGCCCTCACCACACCGCCAGCCCGACGATCCAGACCAGCACCGTTGCCACCGCCACCGCGGCTACCACGGCGCGTCCGGAGGCGCGGTAGGCGCGGTCGTCGAAGCCGCGGCCGATATCCCAGATCAGGTGACGGATGCCACTTGCAAGATGGAAAATCAGCGCCCCCGACCAGCCGAGCAGCAGGATCACCCCCAGCCAGGACCCCAGAAACCCCTGCACCACACGGAACGCATCCCCGCTGGTGGCCGCGGCGACCAGCCACCACGTCATCAGTAAAGTGCCGAGCGCCATGCCGACCCCGGTGATCCGATGACCGATCGACAGCGCCATGCTGATCGGCCAGCGATAGACCTGAAGATGCGGGGAGAGCGGGCGGCGGACCAGCTTGCCTTGGGAAGTGCGCGCCAGCATCAGCGCGTCGCGGACATCCTGCACGATGGAATCCTGTTGCGTTGCACCGGCGCGCGGGGCGCGCCAAACCGTTGCGGGGGCTTACTCCCGGCCCCAGGAACGGTCAACGCGCGACGGCGACCCAGGCCGGCGCGCGCGTGGTGTCCGCGGCGGGATTCGAACCCACGGCCCCAGGATTCATCCCACTTCGGCTTACGCCGCCGGGCCAACCGGCCCGTTCGTGGTCTGGACTGTCCCTTCACCCTTTGCCCCGGCGTGCCGGGGCCGACAGGTGCCACCCGTCCAGTCTCTACACCTTCCCCTTGCGGGGCTTGGCTCGGGATCGGCCAGGCCAGCGGCCTTGGCGTTCCCCGACTTTGAGCGGATCCGCGACGGTGTTTCCAGCCGTCGCGCCCAATTTTGCCAACCAGGAATCCTGTGCTCTATCCTGCTGAGCTACGCGGACGCACGACCACACCGTAGCGGCGCGGCGGACAAAGGGAAAGGGGCGATCCATGGCCAAGGTGATCATCAGCTGCGCGGTGACGGGGGCGATCCACACCCCTTCCATGTCGCCGCATCTGCCGATCACGCCGGAGGAGATCGCGCGGTCCTCGATCGAGGCGGCGGAGGCCGGCGCGGCCATCATCCATCTGCACGCCCGCGATCCGGAGACCGGCGAGCCGACCCCGGACCCCGCCGTGTTCATGCGCTTCCTGCCGGTGATCAAACAAAGCACCGACGCGGTGGTGAACATCACCACCGGCGGCGGGCTGAACATGACGCTGGACGACCGGCTGGCGGCGCCGCTGGTGGCGAAGCCCGAGATGTGCAGCCTGAACATGGGCAGCATGAATTTCAACATCTCCCACGCCGGCGACCGGGTGACGCAGTGGAAACATGCGTGGGAGCAGCCCTATCTGGAGCGGACCGATAATTTCATCTTCCGCAACACCTTCAAGGACGTGGCGGGCATTGTCGAGCGGCTGGGCAAGGGCCATGGCACGCGATTCGAGTTCGAATGCTACGACGTGGGGCATCTGTACAATCTGGCCTATTGCCTGGAGCATAAGATCGTCGAGCCGCCGCTGTTCGTGCAGACGATCTTCGGCATCCTGGGTGGCATCGGGGCGGAGCCGCGCAACCTGATGTTCATGAAGGAGACGGCGGACCGGCTGTTCGGGAACGATTACGTCTGGTCCACCCTGGCGGCCGGGCGGCACCAGATGGCGTTCACCACCATGGCCGGGATCAATGGC
>JAKAZJ010000404.1 GCA_021826565.1 Pseudomonadota bacterium
GCTCGCGGTGCCGCCGGACAGCACCGTCATCGTGCCGCCCTGGTCGATGGTGGCGAAGCTCGCCGAGCCGGCGGCGGAGACGGTGAGCGCGCCCGATTGGGTGACCAGCGCCCCCGAGATCACCGCCTTGGCGCCGCCCACGCTCGCGCTGCCGCCCGCCGTCACCGTGGGGCCGAGGTCGGTGCCGCCGGCGAGCACCCGGAGGCTCCCGCCGCTCACCACATCGCCGAGGCTCTGCCCCCCGGAGAGGATCTGCTCGGTCCCGCCGGCGAGCAGGGTGGTGCCGTTCGCTACCCCCTGGTTCAGCAGGCTGACCACCCCGCCCGCGCTGACCATCACGCCGTCGGCGCTGCCGCCGGAGGAGACGGTGAGATCGGCATTGCTGCCGGAGACCAGGGCGGCGCTGGCCACCCCGCCGTTGAACACCGTGACCGCCGCCCCCGCCCCGGCGCTGCCGCCGGAGACGAGCCCGCCGGCGGAGATGTTGAGATAGCCGAGGTCCGAGACCGCCAGCAGCGTGCCGCCGGCCAGCACATCGACGGTCTCGCCCGCCAGGATGTGCATCCCGGAGGAGGTGGTGGTGACGGAGATGGTGGTTCCGGACATCGCGCCCTTCCTGTGCAGCCGGTTTCCGGCCCCAGGCTGATCGGGCAGGCCGCGCGGCGGAGGGGTGAATCCCGCGCAAACCGATGGTGAATACGACCGTAGGTTGTATTCCCGCGCCCCGGCGGCTCCGGCTCAGTCCCCCAGTGGTGCCACCTCGACCGCGTTGGCGTTGTAGGTGGTGGCTCCGCAGCGTGCCGCGTAATCCGCGGTGAGCGCATTCGCCGCCCCGCCCCGATCCAGCCCCTCGGCGTCGGGGGCGAACCACGCCCCCTCCTTGATCGCCACCACCCCGGGGGCGATCCGCCGCGTCACCTCGGCCCGCATCGCCACCCGGCCCTGGGCGTTGAACACGCGCACCCACGCCCCGTCGGCGATGCCGCGCGGGCCGGCATCATCGGGATGGAGCCACACCGTATCGGGGTCGATCCGTGCCAGCCCCGGCTGGTTGCCGTGGATGGAATGGGTGCGGGCGCGGGATTTGGGCGAGCAGAGGCGCAGCGGGAAGGCGGCGGAGGGCTCGGCGCGCGGATCGAGCGGCGGCACCCAGGCCGGCACCGGCGGGATCGGCCCCAGGCCGCAGGGGTTCGGATCGGCGGCGAGCGCGGGGCAATAGACCTCGATCTTTCCCGACGGGGTGGAGAACGGGTAGGCCGCGCCCTCGCGGATCTCGCGCGCATAGGCGACCGCGTCGGCGGGGGCGGGAAAGCGGGCGACGCCGGCGGCGGCGAAGGCGTCGAAATCATCCACCGCGCGGGCGGTGAGATGGCGCAGCCAGGCGGCCTCGTCGCGGTCGGAATAGCCGGCGATCCCGAGCCGCTCGGCGAGGGCGGCGAAGATGTCGATATCGTTGCGACATTCCCCCGCCGGTTCCAGCGCCTTTTGCATATAGATCGCGTAGTGCCCGGCGCCGGCCCAGGGGGTGTGGACGTCGTTGCGTTCCCAGAAAGTGGTCGCCGGCAGCACGATATCGGCGAAGCGCGCGGTGGGGGTCAGGAAATGATCCTGGGCGACGATGAACTCCACGCCCCCGAGCGCGCCGGCGATGCGCGCGGCGTTCGGTGCCTGGTTGAACAGATTGCCGCCGGCGGCATAGATCAGCCTGATGTCGGCGGGATAGCCGCCGGCCCTGCCGCGCGCCAGCAGATCGGCCAGCAGCGGCGAGGCGACCCGGGCGCCCGCCGGGTTCTCCCCGGTCGGCAGCCGGGCGATGCCGCAGGCCCCGGTGGCGCCGTTGGAGGTGGAGGAATTGCCGCCCGGGATGCCGATATTGCCGGTGATGGCCGCCAGCGCCGCGGCGGCGCGGTGGAACTGCTCGCCGCGCGCGGTGCGCCCCGGCGCGTAGCCGGCCTGGAACGCCGCCGGGCGGGTGGTGGCGAAGTCGCGCGCCAGCCGGCGCAGCGTGGCCGCCGGAACCCCGGTGAGCGGTTCGGCCCATTCGGGGGTTTTCGCCACCCCATCGGCCGCCCCGGTCAGGTAGGCCCGCCAGGAGGCGCCCGGGGCCGCGCCCGGCGGCAGCCCGGCCTCGTCGAAGCCCAGCACGAAGCGGTCGCAGAACTCCTGATCGTGCAGCTCCTCGCTCACGATCACCTGGGCCATCGCCAGCAGGGCGGCGGTGTCGGTGCCGGGACGGATGAAGACATGCTCGTCGGCGAGCTGCCGGCTGGTCTCGGTCCGCCGCGGATCGACGCAGACGATGCGGGTGCCGCGCCGCTTCGCCTCTCGCAGCCAGGGCAGGGTGCCGGTGCCGAAGGTGCCGTCCCCGGGCGACCAGCCCCACATCAGCATCAGCTTCGAGTTGGGGAAGTCCGACGGTTCGCGCCCGGCCGCCTTGTGCGCGGTGCGCGGGCCGAAGGTGGCGCGGATGGCGAAGATCTCCGCCTCCGCCGACATGTTCGACCACAGCACGGTGCAGCCGCCCAGCATGTAGAGGAAGCGCTGCGCGGCGGCGCGGGAGTGCAGCACCGAGAGCGAGCCGCTGCGCGAGGCATCGAGGATCGCGGCCGGACCGTAGGTGTCGCGCACCCGGCGCAGCTGATGGGCGACCTCGTCCAGCGCCTCGTCCCACGGGATCGGGGCGAATTGGCCGGACCCGCGCGGGCCGGTGCGGCGCAGCGGGCGCAGCAGCCGGTCCGGGTGGGCCATCCGCTCCACCTGGCCCACGCCGCGCGCGCAGGCGGGCAGCGGCGGGTGGTCCGGGTTCCAGCGCCTGGCGTCGGTGGAGATGTGAACGATCCGCCCGTCCCGGACATGGGCGTTGACCACGCAGCGTCCGCCGCAGTTATGGCCGCAGGTGGAGGTGACCACCCGCTCGTCCGGCGTGCGCGGGGCCGGGCGGGGGGCTTCATAGAGGGTGGCGCGGTTCATCGGGCGAGACTATCCACCGCCGCGCCGGCGCGCCAGCTTGCGCGCCGGCGGCGAAGGGCGGTGAATGCCGCCCACGCCCTGCGCGGGGGATCCCGGGACAGCCATGACCGAAGCCGAAGCCGACGCCGTCGCCGCCATCCTGGCGCATCCGAACACGCTCCCCGCCGATCGCGACGTGACCTTCCTCAATCGCAACGACACCCGCGGCATCCGCTTGCAGCTCGACTACCAGAAGGCGGAGATCCTGCTGGAAGGCCACGGCATCGCCCACACCGTGGTGGTGTTCGGCTCCACCCGGCTGCGTCCGCTCGAGCAGGCCCGCGCGGCGCTGGCGGCGGCCGAGGCCGCCGCCGCCGCTGCCCCCGCCGATGCCGAGGCCGCGCGCGCGGTG
>JAKAZJ010000405.1 GCA_021826565.1 Pseudomonadota bacterium
CGCCCATGTCCGCCCTCGACGCCATCCGCGCCCATCACGACGAACTGACCGCGATCCGCCACGATCTGCACGCACATCCCGAACTCGGCATGGCGGAACATCGCACCGCCGAGGCGGTGGCCCGGAAGCTGGAATCCTGGGGGATCGAAGTGCATCGCGGGGTTGGCCGCACCGGCGTGGTGGGTGTGCTGCGCGGTGGCAACGGCCCGGGCGCGATCGGGCTGCGCGCGGATATGGACGCGCTGCCGATCCCGGAAGCGACCGGGGCGGCCTATGCCAGCGGCAATCCCGGGGTGATGCATGCCTGCGGCCATGACGGGCACACCACCATGCTGCTGGGCGCGGCGCGCTACCTGGCCGAAACCCGCGCCTTCAACGGTACGGTCAATTTCATCTTCCAGCCGGGCGAGGAAGGCGCGGGCGGCGCGCTGGCGATGCTGGAGGACAAGCTGTTCCAGCGCTTCCCGTGCGAACGCATCTACGGCATCCATAACCGCCCCGGCATGGCGGTGGGGACGTACGCGATCACGCCTGGCGCCTCGGCGGCCGGCGGCGCGTTCTTCGACATCGACATCACCGGCAAGGGCGCGCATGGCGCCCGGCCCGAGGACGGCATCGATCCGGTCCTGGTCGCCTGCCATATCGGCACCGCGTTGCAATCGCTGATCTCGCGCAATCTTTCGCCGTGGAAGGCGGCGGTGCTGTCGGTGACCAAGATCGAGGGCGGCGCGGCCTACAACGTGATCCCCGGCAGCGCGCGACTGGCCGGGACCGCCCGCGCGATGCAGCGTGAGACGCTGGCGTTGCTGGAGGCGGGGATCGCGCGGATCGCGACCAATGTCGCGGCCGCGTTTGGCGCCACGGCCACGACTGATTTTCGCATCCTGTTCGCGCCGTTGGTGAACGACGCCGCCGCCGCGACCGCTTTCGCCGACGCCGCGGCCGACCTGGTGGGGGAGGCTTCGGTGGATCGCGCCAAGCCGCCCGGAATGGGGTCGGAAGATTTCAGCTTCATGATGGAGCAGGTGCCGGGCGCCTATCTGAACGTGGGCAATGGCGACAGCGCGTCGCTGCACAACGCGAAATACGATTTCAACGATGCGGCGATCCCGTACGGCGCGGCGCTGTTCGCCCGCCTGGTGGAGCGGGAACTGGCGCGGGGGGCGTAGGCGCGAAGCCGCCCGGCCGGACCGCCGCGCGATGACCGGCATCGACATTCGCGTCCTGCCGGTTGCCGAGGCGCCAGCGCGCCTGGCCGAACTGGCGGCGATTCTGGTCGATGCGGTCGCGCATGGAGCTTCGGTCAATTTCCTGGCGGGATTCACCCCGGACCAGGGGGTGGCGTTCTGGCGCGCGCAACTGCCAGCGCTGGCGGCGGGGGAGAAGCGTCTGCTCGTCGCCGAGGAAGGTCCCGCCTTGCGCGGCACCGTGCTGCTCAGCTTCGCCCCGCAGCCGAACGCTCCGCATCGCGGCGAGATCGGCAAGATGCTGGTCCTGGCTTCGCATCGCCGCCGCGGCCTGGGCCGGCGGCTGCTCGGAGCCGCCGAGGCCGAGGCGCGCGCGGCCGGCCGCACGCTGCTGTTGCTGGACACCGAGGAGGGCAGCGCCGGGGAAAGCCTGTATCGTGCCTGCGGCTGGGTGAAGATCGGCGCGGTTCCCGGGCACGCGTTGCGCCCGGATGGGCGCCTGGCCGCCACCAGCCTGTTCTACAAGACGCTGGCACCGGGCGGCGCCAGCCATATTTGATTCTTGTCATTTCATCCGACTGGCCCGCATCGTTATGCGCCAAGCACATGGCGGCGTCCGGGTTTTGGCGCTGCACAAGAGGCAAACGGGGACCTACCGTCACCCTACCGAATACGGTGGGTTCGCCCGCCAGTGTTCCGGTCCTTCGGGGCCGGAAAGGGGCCTCTGGTCCCTGCGTCTCTCAGACGTGAAGCCTCCCTGTTTACTTGACCCCCGGTCAAAAGCCGGGGGTTTTTTCTTTGCCGGCCTCACGAATACTTGATCGCGTCTTACCGGTCCCGCACCGCGGGCGGATTGTGTCGCGGTTTGCAGGACGGTGCATTCCCGCAGGTGACATTGCCGCGCCGGACCTGTTGTATGGGCGCATGGATGGACTCGCGCTGATCCCGGACCCACCGCTCGCCGTCGCCCGCCCGGCGCGCCAGACGGTGCCGCTGCTGTTCGCCTCGCCGCATTCCGGACGCGACTATCCCGCCCCCTTCCTTGCCGCCGCGCGGCTGGACCCGCTGAGCCTGCGCCGTTCCGAAGACAGCTTCGTCGATCTGCTGTTCGCCGACGCCCCGGCCCATGGCGCGCCGCTGCTGTCCGCCCGGTTTCCGCGCGCCTATTGCGATGCGAATCGTGAGGCATGGGAACTGGACCCCGGCATGTTCGACGACCCGCTGCCGTCGTTCGTGAACACCACCAGTCCCCGGGTCGGCGCGGGGCTTGGCACGATCGCCCGGCTGGTCGCCTCCGGCGAGCCGATCTACCGCGACAAGCTGCGCTTCGCCGAGGCCGAGGCACGGGTGCAGGCGTGCTGGCAGCCGTATCACGACACGCTCGCTGCCCTGATCGAGGCCACGCTGGCGCTGTTCGGCGTCTGCCTGCTGATCGATTGCCATTCCATGCCCTCGGGCCTTGCTTCCGGCCCGGACGTGGTGCTGGGCGATGCGCATGGCAGCGCCTGCGCCCCCGCGGTCACGCGCTTCGTCGAGCAGGCGTTGCGCGCCGAGGGCTATGTGGTCCGGCGTAACGATCCCTATTCGGGGGGATTCGTGACGCGCCATTACGGCCAGCCGGTGCGCGGGGTGCATGTGTTGCAACTGGAACTGGCGCGCGGGTTGTACATGGACGAGGCGCGGATCGCGCCGCTGCCGCGGTTCGAGCGGTTGCGAGGGGAGATCTCGGCGCTGATCGCGCGCCTGGCGGGGGCGGCGGGCGGATTGCTGGGCGGGGGGTAGGCGACGCGCGGCGTTGGCCGCGTGGTCGTGACGGTGAGGCCATCGGGGGCACGACCGGTACGCTCCCCCGCTACCTCTCCCGTGACCAGGGAGAGGTGGAGACGCTCCTTGGCCTAATTACCTTGACCCGATCCTCCGCCCGCATTGCCGCAACGCGCAGGGCCGTCTATGCCTCGCGCGCCCGCCGCATCCGAGGAAACGTCGCTTTGGCCCAGCCCCCGCTCGTCGCGAGCCGCGCCCGATGCCTCGCCGCATTGCTGCTGTCCTTGTCGGTGGTCGGCTGCGGTGGGCCATCGGCGACCGCGCCCGCCGCCGGCAGCGCCGCGTTCCAGGGCATGGTGGTGGCCCCGGAGCCGCAGGCCGCCGTGATCGGGCGCCAGGTCCTG
>JAKAZJ010000406.1 GCA_021826565.1 Pseudomonadota bacterium
CCTCGGGGATTTGCATCCGGAACGGGGCGAGCGAGGCCCAGTTGTTCGGCACCTCCGGCGCGATCACGCATTTCAGGCCGAAGCTGGCATAGGCGCGGGTATAGGCGGGGGGGACGTTGATGCCGCGGTTGGCGAGGCCGGAGGTGCCGGCGAAATCAACCAGGATCGCGTCCTCGCCCGTGGTGAGGGCGGCGGCGAGGCGGATCGGCTCGTCATACCCGTCCGACCAGATATCCGACCGCCAGGTGCCGCGCGGCAGGCGGGCGATCTCGGCCAGGGTGGCGGCGCGGGAGGCGGCGAAGATGTGTTCGGCTAGCGCATCGAGGCTGTCGAGCTCGAATTCGGCCAGCATGGCGGCGAGCCGGCGGGCGCCGGCGTCGTTGCAGGCGCAGAGCGAGTAGATGTCGCCCTCGAGCTCGACCGGCAGGCGGGAGCCGGCGCGGACGAAGTCGAAGAAGGTCTCGTTGGGCCGGCCCTGGTCGAAGCATTTCACGACGGGGATGTAGAGACCTTCCTCGAACACCGAGCGACCCTCGGGGCCCATGCCGAGGCCGCCGATGTCGATGACATGGGCGGTGTTGGCGAACAGGCCGATCGCGCGCCCGGCGTGGAAGGCAGGGGTGACCACGGTGAGGTCGTGCAGATGACCGGTGCCGAGCCACGGGTCGTTGGTGATGAGGTGATCGCCGGGGCGGAGGGTTTCGAGCGGGAATTTGCGCAGGAAATGGCCGACGCTTTCGGCCATGGAGTTGACATGGCCGGGGGTGCCGGTGACCGCCTGGGCCATCATGCGGCCCTGGGTGTCGAAGATGCCGGCGGAGAGGTCGCCGGCCTCGCGGACGGTGGTGGAGAAGGCGGTGCGGATCATGGTCTGGGCTTGTTCCTCGACCACCGCGATGAGGCGGTTCCACATGATTTGGCGCTGGATCTGGGCGAGCGGGTCGGGGGGCATGGGGGACTCCGGGGGGGGGGGACGCGGGGTGCGCGCGGCCTTTCCGCGCGCTGTCCCGGGCGTTATGATCCACGAGCCTTCGCGGAGGGTCAATTGCTGCTCAAGTCTCTCAGCCTCGCCAATTTCCTCAGCTTTGGCCCGTCGCCTCGGACGGTCGATCTCCTGCCGCTGAATGTGGTGATCGGTCCCAACGGTTCGGGAAAATCCAACCTGATCGAGGCGATCGAGCTCATCAGGGTGGCGCCACGGGATTTTCTGACCCCGATCCGCGATGGCGGCGGGGTGCATGACTGGTTGTGGAAGCGCGGGGCCGGGTCGGCGGTGGCGGCCATTGATGCGGTGTTCCACAACCCCAAGGGCGCGACCGACCTGCGCTATGTTCTGCGCTTCACCGAGGCGGCGCAGCGGTTCGAGATCGTCGATGAGCGCATCGAGTACGCGCGTCCGGACGCCGGGCATACGGATCCCTATTTCTTCTACCGCTTCGTCAACGGCCATGGGATTCTGAACGTCAAGGGCGATCAGCGCCGACTTCAGCACGAGGATATCGATCCGACGGCATCGATCCTGTCGCAGCGCAAGGACCCCGATCAGTACCCGGAACTCACCTATTTGGGCAGCGAATTCGGCAAGATTCGTCTCTACCGGGATTGGAGTTTCGGTCGCTATACACCGCCACGCCTGCCGCAAAAGGCCGATCTGCCGACCGATCTGCTCGAGCCCGACGCAAGCAATCTGGGCCTGGTCCTCAATCGGCTGCGCCGCGATCCGGAGACGAAGCGGCGGCTGCTTGAAGCCTTGCGCGCGCTCTATGATGGTATCGAGGATTTCGATGTGCAAGTGGAAGGCGGCACCGTGCAGGTCTTCTTCCAGGAAGGGCCGATCACCGTTCCGGCCACAAGGCTGTCGGACGGGACGTTGCGCTATCTCTGCCTGCTCGCCATTCTCTGCCATCCGAAGCCGCCGCCGCTGGTCTGCATCGAGGAGCCCGAACTTGGGCTGCACCCGGACGTTCTGCCGAAGCTGGCCGAGCTGCTGACGGACGCCTCGCAACGCACGCAGATCATCGTGACCACCCATTCGGACGTGCTGGTTGACGCCTTCTCGGAGCATCCGGACTGCGTGCTGGTTGCGGAGAAAGCGGAGGCGGGCACCACGCTGACCCGGTTGAGCGCCGATGCGCTCGCGCCCTGGCTGGAGAGATACCGGCTGGGTCAGCTTTGGACGCGCGGGGAGATCGGGGGCACAAGGTGGTGAAGCTGTATGTGGAAGGCGGCGGAGACTCCGCCGATCTCAAGGCCGCTTGCCGCGAGGGGTTCACCACCTTCATCACCAGGGCGGGCATCGCCAATCGACCTCGGGTGGTCGCCTGCGGTAGCCGCGGGAATGCCTTCGAGTCGTTCCGCACCGCCGTCAGGTTGGGCCAGCCGGCGATGCTGCTGGTGGACAGCGAGGAACAAGTCGCGGCGGACCATGCCCGGGGTGACGCGGATGGCTGGCAACCCTGGCGACATCTGACGCAGCGCAACGGCGATCACTGGGAAAAGCCCGACGGCGGGAACGAGCAAGATTGTCACCTCATGGTGCAGTGCATGGAGAGCTGGTTCATCGCCGATCGGGAAACGCTGGCGCGCTTCTTCGGAGCCGGGTTCGACGTGAGAAAACTGCCACGGTCACCGAAGATCGAGGCAGTCCCCAAGCAGGTGATCTACAACTCACTGCACCTCGCCACCCGCGGGTGCGACGGCAAGGGCGAGTATCACAAAGGACGGCATTCCTTCAAATTGCTGGCTTGTATCGATCCGGGCAAGGTCACCTCCGCCTCCGACTGGGCCGGGCGGTTCGTGAACATCCTCAAAGCCCGGATGGAAGGATGATCGCGCGGTCGCCGTATCACCCCTCGACGCCCCCGCCCTGCACCGGCACCTTCCCGTCCATGCCCCCCACCGGAGACCCGCCATGACCCGCATCGCCGTCATCGGCGCCGGCCTGATCGGCCGCGCCTGGTCGATCGTGTTCGCCCGCGCCGGCTTCACCGTCGCGCTGTGGGACCCGGTCCCCGCCGCCGTTCCCGCCGCGCGGGACTTCATCGCCGCCCGCCTGCCCGAACTCGCCGAAGCCGGCCTGCTCGCCGATCCGCCCGCCGCCGTCCTGGCCCGCCTGCACCCGGCGGCGAGCCTCGCCGAAGCGGTGGCCGAGGCCGCCCATGTGCAGGAAAACGGCCCCGAGCGGGTGGAAGACAAGCGGGCGCTGTTCGCCGAGCTCGACCGCCTCGCCCCGCCGGCGGCGATCCTCGCCAGCTCCACCAGCGGCATCCCCGCCTCGGCCTTCACCGAAGCCCTGGCGGGCCGCGCCCGCTGCCTGGTCGCCCACCCGGTCAACCCGCCCTATCTGGT
>JAKAZJ010000407.1 GCA_021826565.1 Pseudomonadota bacterium
CGCGGTGCTGGTCCGCCCGGAACTGGCCGCCTTCATACCGGCCGGCGCGGCGGCGATCGTAACCGCCGATCCCTATGCCGGCTGGGCGCGGGTGGCGGCGCTGTTCCATCCACCGCCACCGCCGCACCCGGGGTGCCATCCCAGCGCGGTGATCGATCCCGCCGCGCGCGTCGCCGCCTCCGCCGAGATCGGTCCGTTGGTCGTCATCGGCGCCGGTGCCGAGATCGGCGCCGATACTGCGATCGGCCCCGGCAGCATAATCGGCCCCGGGGTGATTATCGGACCCGGCTGCCGCATCGCTGCCCAGGTCACGATCACGCACGCCCTGATCGGCGCGCGCGTGGCAATCCTGCCCGGCGTGCGCATCGGCCAGGAAGGCTTCGGATTCGCGCCGACTGCCCGTGGCTTCCTGCCCGTGCCGCAGCTGGGACGGGTGGTGATCGAAGACGATGTCGATATCGGCGCCAACTGCACGATCGATCGCGGATCGCTGCGCGATACCGTGATCGGCGCCGGCACGCGGCTCGACAACCTGGTACAGGTTGGTCATAACGTCGTGATCGGTCGCTGTTGCGTGCTGGTCGCACAAGTGGGGATTTCAGGGTCGGTGGTGCTGGAGGACCAGGTGATGGTCGGTGGTCAATCCGGGATGGCCGGGCATCTGCGCATCGGCCGCGGCGCGCGCATCGCGGCCCAGGCCGGCGTGATGGCCGATGTGCCCGCCGGCGCGCAGGTCTCGGGCAGCCCGGCGCAGCCCCACGCCATGTTCCTGCGCCAGGTGGCGCTGCTGCGCCGCATGACCGCGCGTGGAACGAAGGACCCCAAGGCGTGAGCGAGACCGAAACCGGCGAAACCATCGATATCGCGCGCATCCTGCACGCGATCCCGCATCGCTACCCGTTCCTGATGATCGACCGGGTGGTCGATCTGCGGCGCGGGATTTCCGCGATCGGCGTCAAAAACGTGTCGGTCAACGAACCCTTCTTCCAGGGCCATTTCCCGAATCACCCGGTGATGCCGGGCGTGCTGGTGATCGAGGCGATGGCGCAGACCGCCGCGGTCCTGGTGGTGGAGACGCTGGGTCCCGACGCGGCCGGACGAGTGGTCTATTTCATGTCGGTGGAGGGCGGGAAATTCCGCCGCCCGGTCGTGCCGGGCGATCAGCTGCGGATCCACTGCTCGCGTTTGCAGAATCGCGGCAATGTATGGAAATTCCTCGGCGTCGCGCGTGTGGAAGGCGCGGTGGTCGCGGAAGCGACCTACACCGCCATGATCCGGGAACGGGCCTGACCGGCGGCCGCAATTCCGCCGGATTCCCCGTGGAAACAAGAACTTGCACGTGGTCGCCGATACATTCGGCAATAATCGTTGTGTTGGCCGGGACCTTGCCCGGGCCTACAAATATCGCCTCCCGCCCAGAAGGTTCCGCGCATGGCCGCTGTGATCGCCCCGTTCGAGCCGCACGCCGCCGGCACCGAAATCCACCCCTCCGCCATCGTCTCCCCGCGCGCCACGTTGGGCCGGGGCGTGCGGATCGGACCGTGGTGCCAAGTGGGGCCGGACGTGATCTTGGGCGACGGGGTGCGGCTGGTCTCCCATGTCGTGGTGGACGGGCATACCGCCATCGGCGCGGACGCGATCCTGTTTCCGTTCTGCACCGTGGGACTGGAACCGCAGGACCTGAAATACCGCGGCGAGCCAACGCGGTGCGAGGTGGGCGCGCGCACCCAGATCCGCGAACACGTCACGATCCATCGCGGCACCGTGACCGGACGCGGCATCACCCGCGTCGGCGCGGACTGCATGTTGATGGCGGTGGCGCATGTCGCGCATGACTGTAGCCTGGGCGATCACGTGATCGTGGCAAACAACGCCGTGATGGGCGGGCATGTCAGCATCGCCGATCATGCCGTGATCGGCGGCGCCGCCGCGATCCATCAATTCGTGCGCATCGGTCGGGCGGCGATGATCGGCGGCGTCTCGGGGGTGGAAGCGGACGTGATCCCGTTCGGCAGCGTGATCGGCAACCGGGCTCGTCTTGCCGGGCTGAACGTGATCGGGCTGAAGCGGCGCGGCTTCGACAAGGAACAGATCCGCCGGCTGCACCTGGCGTTCCGCAGCCTGTTCCATCAGGGCGGCGTGTTTGCTTCCCGCCTGTCCGAGACGCGGGCGCGGTTCGGGGGCGATACGCTGGTGGCCGAGATCCTGGCATTCATCGACGCCCCCAGTCATCGCGGCCTGATCCGGGCCGAATTGCTGCCGGAATAGGTCCGTCCGTCCAGGTGCGCCCTTCGCTTCCCGCGCTGTATCGCGCATTCGTTGCGGTCGGCACGTTCAGCGTAGGCGGCGGGCTGGCAGCCTGGATCCGGCGTGAGATCGTGACCAAACGCGGCTGGATCGACGACACCCAGTTTCTGACGGACTACGCGTTGTGCCAGCTGGTTCCTGGGGCAACCAACGTCAACCTGGCGGTGTTCATCGGCACCGAATTGCGGGGTGGCCCGGGCGCGCTGGTCGCCCTGGCAGGGCTGATGAGCGTGCCGGTGGGATTGTTCCTGGCGCTGGGTACGCTTTATTTCGCTTTAGATTCCGGCCCGGCCGGATATTGGGTGGGGATCGCGCTGGCCGGCATGGGCGCCTCGGCGGTCGGCATGATGCTGTCGATCGGGCTGCGGCTGGGGCGACGCAACCTGCGGCGCGCGACCGGCATCTTCATCGCCGCGCTGACCGCGTTCGTGGTGGGATGGGAACGGGTCAATCTGCTGCTGGCGCTGGCCGGGCTGATTCCGCTGAGCCTGGCGCTGCACTGGCGGCCGCGCTGATGTTGGTGCTGGCCCAGCTGGCCGGGCTGTTCGCGCTGCTGTCGCTGCTGGCGATCGGCGGCGGCGCCGGCATCATCCCCGAGATGCAGCGCGCAGTGGTCGATGTCCATCACTGGATGACCGGGCCGCAATTCCTGGCGCTGTTCGCGCTGTCGCGCGCCGCACCCGGGCCGGGGTCGTTGATCGCGATGCTGGTGGGCCAGCAGGCGGCCGGGCTGCCGGGTGCGCTGGTCGCGGCGGTGGCGATGTTCGGTCCGTCCTCGGTGCTGGCCTATCTCGCGGCGCGATTCTGGCTGCGCGGTGCGGGCGGGGAAGGCTGGCGCGGATGGGTGCAACGGGCCCTGGCGCCGATCGCGGTCGGGCTGACCCTGGCGGCGGGGATCGCGCTTTTGCGCGGGACGGAACATGGCTGGGCGGCCTATGCGGTCAGCGCGACGGCGACGCTGGTGTTGACGTTCACCGAGCTGAACCCGGGCTTCATGGCGCTGGGCGGGGCGCTGACCCTGCTGGGGGCGGCGCTGCTGC
>JAKAZJ010000408.1 GCA_021826565.1 Pseudomonadota bacterium
TCACATCGTTCGCCGCCACGGTGTTCGCATAATCCGTCGCCGCGGCGTTCTGCGTCCGCAGCGCCAGGAGATCGTCCTGCGGGTAGTTCCAGGACACCGCGGCCATGTAGGTGTCCTTGGTCGGATGCACCTCGAGGTGATAGGCGCGCCGATCGGTCATGATGACGATGTTGTTCATCGGCAGGTCGGCCGATATCGGCTTGACCAGGACGTGCACCTGCTGATCGGCCCCCGCACCGCTGGTGGTGTTGCCAATCTTCCATTGCACGGTATCGCCGGCGGCGATCGAGATCAGATGCTCGCCGGCCTGGAGCGCGATATCGGTCACGTGCAGCGGCGAGGCGTAGATCTCGTAAAGCGCGCCGTCCGACCAGGGAAAGACCTGCATGGCGTTGATGTAGCCATCGCGCAAGGGGTTGATGCGCGCCGCGGCGTTGGCCAGGGCCACGCGCGCGATGGGGTTGGCGGGGTGCGGTGATGGTCGGCCCGCCGTGGCCGGCGGCAGCTTCTTGAGTTGCCCCAGCAGCGGCAGCGGTTCGGGCAACGTCACGACCTGGACCGGCGCTGGCGGCGACGGCAGCAAGTGCGCGGGCTGGGGGTTGTCGTAGGCGATCTTCGGCACCGGCTGGGCGCAGGCCGAAAGTGCCAACGCACCGCCACACGCGACGAGGAGCATGACTCTCATGGGGTCGATCCTTCGGTCTGGACGGTGTTCACCTCGCGCGCCCAGCTGATCGCATCGATGTAGATGCCCAGCGGGTTCTGCCGCAGCGCCGCCTCGGTGTGCGGGGTCTGGATCACCACGGTCAGGATCGCGGTCCAGTGCTCGGGCGGCAGCGCAGTGCCGTCCTGGAACGGATGCTCGACCCAGGCGACGCGGAAGGAGCTCGGGCTCGCGCGCACGACGCTGGTCACGTCCACGGAGACGGCGCGCTTGCCGATCTGTCCGAACGGATCGGCCTGCCTGGCATAGACATCGAGCATCGGGTTGGCGTGGCTGGTGATCTGCGCATAGGCGTCGAGCCAGGCTTGGCGGACGACGACAGGATCGACCGAGAGGCCGCGCACGCGCTCGATGAACTGGGCGAGGAAGTAGGCGATCTCGGTGTCGGTCGGCTGCATCTCCGCCCGCGCCGGGGCGACCGCCTGTACCGCGCCGAGATGATCGACCTCGACCACGAACGGGGTAACCATGGCGCGGGAATGCGTGCGGATGTCATCGGCGGTGACCACCGCGGCGAGGGCCAGGCAGCCGAACGCCATCAGCCGCCAGTTGGCGGCCTGGACGCGGGCCGAGCCGATGCGCTGGTCCCAAAGCTGCCCGGCGCGCTGATACGGCGTGGCCGGCGCCTCGGTCTCGCCGAGACGGGAGGAGAAGCGGCGCCACCTCATGTTCCGTCACCCCGCAGATTGGGCCGCATGCCGCCGCCACGGCCTTCGCCCTCGTGGATGATGTTCTGCGCCGCCCGGGAGACGGCTTGCCGCCGCAGGCGTTGGGCCCAGGCCGGCGCGCCGTTGGGCGCCGCTGCGGACTGGGATACGCCGGCAGCATCTCCGCCCGATCCGCCGGTCGCCGACCAGGCGGCGCGTTGGCCGGCGGCGAAGCGGTCGCGCAGCGCCGTCGAGGCGCTCTGAGCGGCACCTCGCAGGCCGCTGCTAGCGGCCCCGGCGGCACCGCCCGCGACGCCGCCAAGGCCCGCCGACACCGATCCGCCGCCCGTGGCACTGCCGAGCGTGTAGGCGCCGCTGGCACCACCTGCGAGCGAGGCTGCGGCACCGACGCCAGAGGCTGCGGCGCGCGCAGCAGCGACCCCTCCCATCCCGGCCATGGCCGCGACCCCGGCAACCGCGCCGCCCGCCGCGGCGGCGCTGCCGAGGCCGAGCTGCGGTGCGCCGGAGGTGATGCCGGCGGCAAGCCGGTTCGCCGAGAAGGCCAGGCCGGCGATGGTCATCGAGGCGAGCAGGATGGTGAGCGCGTCCTGGAGCGAGAGTTCGGTCGCCGGGTTACTCGGCAGGATCTGGCCGAAGAGCTGGGTGCCAATGCCGGTGATCACGGCGAAGACCAGGATACGCACGCCGGAGGTGACGATCTGGCCGAGCACCGGTTCGGCGATGAAGGCGGTGCCGCGCCAGAGCGCGAAGGGCACGAGAATAAAGCCCTTCAGCGTTGTCAGCTTGAATTCGATGATCGCCAGGAACAGCAGGATCGCAAGCACGAAGAAACCGAGCAGGGTCACGATCCAGGACAGACCCATGACCAGGATCTGGCCGAGGTTCCAGAAGACATTCGGGAACCCGGCGAGACGCTGGATCTGGGTGAGCAGCACGTCCGCGCCCCGGACGCCGGCCTGGGCAAGCAGTCCGGGATGGAGGAAGGTCGCATAGCTGAGGGAGGATCCGGTCGCCTTCAGCCCAAGCCCGGCAAAGCTTTCGAAAACAAGCCCTGCAAGCGTGTTCCAATTGTTCAGAAGAAGAGCGAAGAAGCCGACATACAGGACCTTCTTCGCGAGCGCCTGGATCGCGTCGTCTTCGCCAAGCGCCCAGGCCAATCCGGCAAGCGTCGCATCGATTCCGATCAGGACGACGACGAGGAAACCGACATCGGGTGAGATCAGCCCGAATCCGCTATCGATGTAGCGGCTGAAGATGTCGAGGAAGTGGTCGATGATGGATGTATTATTGCCCATTGGGTGGACCAGATGATATCGATGGATGAGGCTTTTGGCTGTTGGGCTGCGGATCGAAACTCGGAGGGTTGTTGAACACAGTCACCGGTGCCGGCGTGTAGGTGCCTGGCCCATTCCCGAAGAACCGCTTGTTCTCGGCCTTCCACGTGGTCTGGCAGCGCGCATCGTCATTCGCCGCCATACCAAGATGCTTGCAGCGGTCCATCTCAGCGTTGAGCATCGTCGGGTTGGCGACGAGTTGGTCGAACGTCGGCGCCGCCGCCCATGCGGGCGCGGCAATGCAAGAGATACCGATGATGACCAAAGATTTGGCGTTCATGGTGCGGGTCCTCCGAACACGTTGACCGGGGTCGGAGTATAACTCACGCCGCTGCCGTAGAAGCGCTTCCAGTCGGCTTGCGCGGCCGATTGGACCTCCGCGTTCTGCATGGCATTCGCTGCCTGTGCTCGCGCATCGGCGACGATCAGGTCCTGCGTCGCGGAGAGCTGGCGCGATTGCAGCGCCAGAAGCTGATTGCCGGACTGGATCGCTTGCAGCGCGCCGACCGCGCCCTGGCTCTGGCCGACGAGTGCCGAGAGATCCGCCTGGTCGGCGGGGATCGAGGCGACGATCTGGCTCTGCACCTCCATCGTATGCTGGAAGGTGCTGACCGCGG
>JAKAZJ010000409.1 GCA_021826565.1 Pseudomonadota bacterium
CGCCCGCCGGGCAGCAACGTGACGTCCACCTTCTGCCCGGCTTGAGCCGAAAGATGGGCCAGGACCGATTGGCGCAATGTGATCTGGCCCTTGGCGGTGACGGTTAGATCAAGCGACACCGGCGTGGCCTCCTGCGGCTGATTCGACAATGTATGGCAAAAATCCCCTTACAATTAGCCCCCCATCCCATCCACCCAAACCCTGCTATCGTGCCCCGATCCACGATCCGGGAGGGAACCGTCTATGGACCAGATTCGCCTTGGCGACGTCACGATCGCCAGCATCGTCGAACGCGACGGCCCGTGGCGCCGACCCGAGGACATGTTCCCCGCCTACACCGCCGATCCCGGTCTTGCGCACCTGAAATCCCTGCCGTCGGCGGTGTACGACGCCGCGACCAATCGCCTGGTCATCACCTACCAGACCTTCGTGGTGCGCACGCCCAGGCACACGATCCTGGTCGATACCTGCACCGGTGAGGACAAGGGCTATCCCGCACCGATGGACTTCCCGAAGCAGCCCTGGCTTGACGGGTTCGCCGCGCTGGGCCTGAAATTTTCAGAAATCGACTACGTGTTCTGCACCCATCTGCACATCGACCATTGCGGCTGGAACACCAGGCTGGTCAACGGAAGCTGGGTGCCCACCTTCCCGAACGCGAAATACGTGTTCCACAAGCGCGAATACGCCGCCTGGGAGGAAGCCACCGCGAAGGGTGCCAACCCGCCCGGCAATGTCTGGACCTACAACTGCCGCCCGATCGTCGAGGCTGGCCAGGCGCTGCTGGTCGATGACGATTTCGCCCTGGACGATACGGTATGGCTCACGCCCACACCCGGCCATTCGCCGTGCCATTGCTGCGTGAACATCCGCTCCGGCGGCCAGCGGGCGGTGGTGACCGGCGATATGATGCACCATGCGCTGCAATGCCGCGAACCGGACTGGTCCACGGTGTTCGACTGGGACGCGAAACAGGCCGCGGCCTCGCGGCGGAGCTTCCTGGCATCGGTCGCGGACACCGACACGCTGATCCTGCCGATCCATTTCCCTGCCCCCACCGCCGGGCGGATCGGTGCCGACGGGACGCGGTTCCACTGGCGCTATCAGGGCGGCTGATCAGGCCCCCAGCATTTGGCCGCCATCGACCACGATGGTCTGGCCGGTGACCCAGGCGGCGAGCGGGGAGGCGAGGAACAGCACCACGTTCGCCACCTCCTCCGGCCGACCCATCCGGCCGAAGGGGATGGAGCGCAACGTGCGCTGATACAGCTCCGGTGCCTCGGAGCGCCGGCGCTCCCATAGCCCGCCCGGGAACTCGATCGAGCCGGGGGCGACGGCGTTCACCCGCACCTGCTCGCGCGCAAGCTGCGCGGCCTGCGTGCCGGTGTAGTGGATCACCGCGGCCTTGATCGCCCCATAGGGCGGCTGGCGGGCGGAGGGACGCAGCGCGGCGATGGAGCTGGTGGAGATGATGCAGCCCCGGCTTTGCTTCAGGAACGGCAACGCGGCGTGGCTGGCATGGACCACCGCCATCATGTCGATCGCCAGGCTGGCGGCCCAGGCCGCTTCGGTGTCGGCACTGCCGAACGCCGACGCGTTATTGACCAGCACGTCGATGCCGCCGAGCGCTGTGGCGGCTTCGGCGATATAGGCGCCGATCGCCGCTGCGTCGGCCAGATCGCAGGCGGCGCCATGGACCGTGCCGCCATGGGCACGCAGGCTGGTGACGGCGGCCGCGATCCCCGCCGCGCCACGCGCGCAGATGGAGACTGCTCCGCCGGCGGCGGCGAAGCCTTCGGCGATGGCTAGTCCGATGCCGCGGGAGCCGCCGCAAACGATCATGCGTTTGCCGGTGAAATCGAAGCTCATGGGTCCCCCCTGGGTGTTGTCATGGGCAGCGTGCCGGGGCGGGGGCGGGCACGCAATCCTTGCCCGGATGTACTCCGGACGCTACGCCGGCGTGAGCTGCGTCACGCCCTGCGGCCCCGCCACCAGGGCGAGCGCCGTCAGGTCCAGGAACAGCCCGGTCGCGATCACGCCGACGATACCGCGCAGCGCCGTCTCCAGCGCGACGGGATCGTCGATCGGCGGAAAATCGCAATCCAGAATTGGATTGCCGCCGTCGGACACGAACGCCGCGCCGTCTGGTCCGTGGCGGCGGACCACGCTGGCGCCGAGCGCGGCCAGGCGGCGCGCGGTGGCCTCGATCCCGAACGCCACCACTTCCACCGGCACCACACCGGACAGCTGCGCGACCAGCTTGCGCGCATCGGCGACGATCACCAGCCGGTCGGACGCGGCGGCGACGATCTTCTCCCGCAGCAGCGCCCCGCCGAGACCCTTGATCAGTGCCAGGCTGCCGCGCGCGATCTGATCCGCCCCATCGATGGTCAGGTCCAGCCGCGTCCGGGCGGCGAAGTCGGTCAGCGGAATTCCAAGCCTGCGTGCCTGCGCCGCGCTGCGTTCGGAGGTGGGGATGGCAGTGATCCGCAGTCCGGCCGCGACCCGGCTGCCCAGCGCGTCGATCGCCAGCGCGGCAGTGGACCCGGTACCGAGACCGACCGCCATGCCGGGTTCCACCAGCGCCGCCGCGGCCGCGGCGGCGGCGGTTTTTTGTTGCGTCTCCGGATCGATCATGCGCGCGCGGCGCGGAACGCGCGCAGCCAGTTTCCGGCGCAGATTTTAGC
This sequence comes from Pseudomonadota bacterium, assembly GCA_021826565.1. The sequence goes on from JAKAZJ010000409.1 coordinate 2,688, forward strand.
CGTTTCCTCCACCGTCAGGCCGCCGGCGCGCAGCAGGGCGGGGATCTGCTCGTGGCCGGAAAAGTCGCGCATCCCGTGCCATTGCGCGCCGGATGGCAAATCCGTGCCGATGCCGACATGGTCGATGCCTACCGCCTCGATCAGGCGGAAGATGTGGCGGATCATGCCGGGAAGACCTTCCTCGTGCAGCACCGCGATCCAGCCGCCGATCACACCGCCGGTTCCGGCGATCATGGCGGCGTAGTCGGACGAGATGTAGCGCGGATGCGCCCCGTCCTTGTGGCCCGGTTCCAGCAGGTTGGAATGGGTGCAGAGGATCGGGCGGGACGTGGCCGCGACCACGCCGCGGACCGTGGCTTCCGAGCAATGCGCGACATCCACCATGATGCCCAGCCGGTTCATCCGCCGCACCGCCTCGGCGCCGAACGCGGTCAGGCCGCCATGGACCGGGGGGGCGGTCTGGATGTCGCCGGTTTCGTTCACGCGGTAATGGGTCAGCTGGATGCTGCGCACGCCGCGCGCTTCCAGCGCATCCAGGCGATCGAGATCGCCGTCCAGGAAATCGCAACCCTCCACCGCCAGGACCAGGGCGGGATCATTGGCGCGGATCTGGTCAGGTTCGCGCGCGATCCGGGCGCCGGTGGCCT
>JAKAZJ010000410.1 GCA_021826565.1 Pseudomonadota bacterium
CCCCGCTGGTGGATGCGGCCAAGGGCGGCGCCGGCGGCGGGGGCGCGGCGCTGACGCCGCTCGGGGCGGAGATGCTGGCGGCCTATCGGCGGCTGGAAGCGGCGGCGGCGGCGGGCGGGGCGGAGGCACTGGCGGCGCTGCTCGCGGGGCTTCGTTCCAGGCCGTCCTGAGCCTGCGGCCGCGGGACGGAAGCGTTCGCCGCTCCTGGCGATCCCTTATTGCGCGAGCGAACCCGGGGCCCAGGCTCTCGGCGTGCCGCGGCTCCTGGAGGATTACGAACGAGAGGTGCAGGGTGATTGCACTTGGATTTGTTGACGTTCCAATGGTCATTTTTCGGCCAACGGCCGATTTCGGGGCCGCCGGTCGGGTCGGACCATTCGGGGAGCCTCCACGTGCTCGCGAATTTTTCGGTAGCGCCCCAAGTGCGATTTCCTGACGAAATGTGATCTACCGGTTGCCAACCTCTTCGTTCGCCTGCTATCATCCTTGCAGACACGTCGCATTGTTCCATCTTGGGTCTGGTTGACCCCGGACTTCGGATGGTTGGCGTCGTGACGGGGTCGGATGGGGATACGTCGATGGCTCGCACCGGTGACAGAATCGGCTGCTACGCGATTGGCTGGCTGTCTATCATTATGATATCGACATGCTTGATTTCTCAACTCGTTCCGGCGCACGCGGCAACCACGTCGCCGCCCCAAACGTATGACAACGTGTTCGCCTATTGCCGCGCCCTGAAGGGCCACGCACGTCGCGAGGCGAGCATCTCTCCCGAAGAAGATGTCCATCCCGGCTATTCCGGACCGTCGGAGCCGGCCGCAGTCGTTGCCTGGCTGCATGAACCTACCGCAGCATGGCGTTGCATGGGTGGGCAGGTCTACGCCTGCTATCCCGGAGCGGACGGCGGGGCCTGCGCACATGAAACCATAGCGGTCACTCCCCCGCTATCGTTCTGGCAGTTCTGCGAGCAGCATCCGGGCAGTGACTTTCTCCCGATGTTTCTCGTAAGTGGCTGGGCCTCCCGGTGGGCGTGCCAGGGTACCCGCCCGGTCGTCACGCGCCTGTTGTCCACCGATCGCCAGGGCTTTCTCGCGGGGTTCTGGAGCAAGATCACCCCGAAGCACCAGAGGGTCTCCCGATGACGGCCTTGCCGTCGGCCTGAAAGTTCCCTCGGGCCGACCCGATCCATTTTGTGCAGCATCAATAGTGGAACACGGAGTGAGGATCCAGGCGTGAGCGACCGAACCCAACCTCCAGCGATTGCGGCCGGTGAGCGTGCAGCCGATCTCGTGCTTCGCGTCGCGCACATCGTAGTAACGGTCGCCGCGGCCGCCTGTTTCCTCGGCGTCATTGTGGTGGGATTCGTAGCCCTGGGCTACGCGGCAGGCGCCGCCGGCTCAGCACCGCAGGTCACGATCCCGCCGCCCTATTCCCCGGCACCGGCGGCCATCGACACGGCGCAGATTGCCCGGACCATGCTCCCACCAGGAAAGATCGCGTTCGTTTTGACTGCGTCCCCGCTCAACGCAAATTTCTCCGAAGACACCGTACTCGGGCATCTGGTGGCCCATGCCCCGGGCGGCATGCCGCCCTTTCCGCTCGCGTTCCGGATCGTCGGCGGCTCCGGGGCCGCCTACGTGGAGATCACGCCAGAGGGTGTGATCGCGACCGCTGACCTGGTATCGCGGATCGCCCGCACGCTGGCTCGTAAACCTCGGCCGGCCGTGTTCCAGTTCACGCTGGTAGTGCTCGCTACCAATCGGTTCAGCATCGCGTCCCACGATACGATCACTGTCTCATTGCCACTTTCCCTCGCCAGCACCGCGCCTTCGGTGCCCGCGCCCGCGGCGGCGCCTGTCAAGCCACCGGCCAAGGCCGCACCGGCGCCTCTGACAAGACTCCAGTCGATCGCCCGAACCTATGCCAAGGCGGTCGATCCAGATCATACACCGGAGTTTTTTCTGGCCTATCAGGCCGCGCACTCCCTGCCGTCCCGCTGCAATGCGAACGGAGTCCCCTCCTTCCTGGACGGGTTCCAACGGGCGCTCAATGAGGAACAAGGCCAGCTGAACGCGCGGTCGGGTCCGGCGTTCCTGAACCTGGTCTGCCGCTCGTGGAACATGTCGATCCTGCGACAGACAACGCTGGTCGATCGGTCAAACTTCGTCCGCCAGCAGGCGTTCGCTCGTCAGAACGCGCTGGACGCGCAGGCACAGGCGGCGCGGGCGGTTGCCCGGGTGAAGCGGAACGCGGCGCTGCTCGCGCTCGCCGCGGTTATCGGAGCCTTCGTCGTGATCGCGCTGCTGCTGGCCTTCCTCGCGATCGAACGTCACACGCGGATGCTGGGTGCGATGGTCCAACGGCTCGCCGCACAAGCCACCGTGGAGGGGCTCCCGAGCGCGGCGCCGCCAGGGAGCGCGCAACCATGAAGCGTCTCGCCATCCGGCGCCTCCACGCCGCTACCATCGTGGCGCTGATCATAGTCGCTGCCGGTTGGCTGGGACTGCGGCCACTCCCGGCCTCCGGGCAACTCCTTCCCCCGCTCCAAGGATGCAACTTTATCGGGCTGTTCGCCGGGGTCACTCCGAACAGCGTCCAAGACAAATGGCACACGCTCGCGGTGGAAGTGCAGAATTGCATTCACCTTCGGACCGGCCTGACCATCGTCCAGCTCTCCGAGCATTGCATCCCCCCGAACAACCCGCGGATCGCTCCGGTCGTGCAAGCCTGCGAGCAGATGCTGGCGCAACAGCAAGAGCAGCAGGCAGCCATGGCACGGGAGCAGGCCGCACTTGCCGCGCAAGCAGAAGCGCGCGTCAAAGCTGCCGCCGCGTTACGGGCCGAGCGTCAGCGTCAGGCTGCCGCCGCGGCGGCAGCAGCGGCGGCAGCGGCCAAAGCCGCTGCTGCCGAGGAACAGCGACAGGAAGCGGCTCGCCTGCAGGCACTGACGGAGAAATTCGGGGGTGCCGCCGCCGGCGAAATCGTCGCTGGGCAGATCACGCCCGGCATGACGCCCGAGGAAGTCCGGGATGCAAAAGGCCGCCCGCAGGCCCGAGCGCTCGTGCCGCCCGATGACCAGATGTGGACCTACCACGACGTGGTGGTCATTTTCATCGACGGAAAAGCTCGCTCCATCACCCCGCACCAATAGGGTGGCGGCGCCGCGCCGCGCTCACTCCGTTCGCGCCGGCAGGACGGGAAGCCGATCAATTCGACTGCGTCGTGGTCGTCCCGCCCCCGGCGATCCCGTTCGTCACCGTCACGATCGGCGCGCTGTCGCGGGTGAACAGATTCTGCACGTCGTGACCCAGCGTGGTCTCCACGCCCAC
>JAKAZJ010000411.1 GCA_021826565.1 Pseudomonadota bacterium
TGCCGAGCTCGTAGGCGTCCGAACGCAGCTTCATCCCGTTGCGCGGGCGGCTCACCCGGCGGTCTCGGTGGCGAACCGGGTCAGAACCGCGCAGGCGGCGGCGAAATCCTCGGCGCGCATCGCCTCGTGCGGATTATGGCTGCCGTTCTGGTTGCGCACGAACAGCATCGCGGACGGGATGCCGGCGGCGGCGAAAGCGGCGGCGTCGTGCCCGCCGCCCGACGCCATCTCGCGATGCGCCACCCCGGCCGCGCGCGCGGCCGCGGCCAGACCCGCGCGCAAGCCCGGGTCCATCGGCGCCGCATCGGAGACGGTCTCCGTGCCCAGTTCGAACCGCACACCGCGACGGGCCGCGATCGCCGGCACCAGGCGGTGCAATGCCGCGAACATGGCATCCACGCTGGCCGGGTTCACCGCGCGCACGTCCAGCTGGAACAGCGCTTCGCCGGGGATTTTGGTGAATCCGGCCTCGGCCGCGGTGGCCAGCACGCAGAACGTGGCGACCAGCGCGTGGCCCTGGGTTTCCAACGCCGCCCAATGATCGTCCAGCTTGCAGGCCAGCTCGGCCAGCGCGATCGCCGCGTCCGCCCGGTAGCGCCGCGGCGTGGCGCCGGAGTGGTTGTATTCCCCCACCACCCGCGCCGCGCGCAGCCGCCGCGCGCCGGGAATGCCGGTGACGATCCCCACGGGGATCGCTTCGGCGTCCAGCACCGGCCCCTGCTCGATATGCAGCTCGACATAGGCCGCGGTGTTGGCCGGGCTCAGCCGCGCGGCCCCGCCCGATACCCAGTCCGGATCGAAACCCTGGGCGCGCATGTGTTCGGCCAGCGTGCGCCCGGTGTCGGGGCGACGCAGCGCCAGCGCCTCCGCCGGCAGCCGCCCCAGCGCGGCGCGGCTGCCGGGGTAGGAGGTGGGGAACCAGGACCCGGCTTCCTCGGCGCGGACCGCCAGCACGGTGATGTCGCGCGCCGGCTGCCACCGGGCCTCGACCATGCCGCCCACCACCGCGAGGCCGGCCAGCACCCCGGCGGCGCCGTCGTAATTGCCGCCGCGGGCGACGGAATCGAGATGGCTGCCCAGGATCAGCCGCTTCGCCGCGCGGTCGCGTCCGGGCAGGGTCATGTACAAATTGCCAGCCGGATCTATATCGGTTTCCAGCCGCAGCCCCTCGGCGGTGGCGCGCACCAGGTCGTGCGCGGCCTGCTCGCCCGGGCCATAGGCGTCGCGGGTGATGCCGACGCCGTCGAAGCCGCGTTCGGCCAACCCGTCGAACAGCCGGGCGGCGAGGGCAAGATCGGCGGTCAGGTTGGCGCGCATGAGGGGCTCCGTTCGCGCCCCCAGCGTGACCGCGGACCGGGCCTTTCGCAACCCGGCGCCATCCGCGCGGCGCTACTTGTCGCCGGGGGCGCCCAGCAACCGCCCGTTCACCGTGCGGCCGTACATCGAGTACGGCGAGTTGTGGTATTTCGCCCGCGTCGCCGCCACCGAGCCGGCAAAGCGCGGGTCCTGCGGGCGATCATGGCTATCCACGAACGCCGCCACGTCCCAGGCCTGCTGGTCGGTCAGGGTGCCGCCCGCGCCGAGCGGCATGTTCGCCTTCACGAACGCCGCCGCATTCGCGATCGAGCCCATGCCCGCACCCCAGTTGAAGGAGTGCGCGCCCCAGAGCGGCGGGAACACCTGCCGCCCGCCGGCGCGCTGGCCAGCCCCGTCAGCGCCATGGCACAGGGCGCAGTGTTGCGCGAACACCACCGCGCCCTGGGCGTAACTCGGCGGGGCGGCCGGCTTGGGCAGCTTCGGATAGCCGCGCCCGGCCATGTGCGCGCCCGCCGGAGCGCCGGTGGCAAGCCAGGCGGAATACGCCTCGAGCGCAATCAGGACCTTGCTGCCGAGCGGCGGCGGCGTGCCGTTCATGCTGTAGTGGAAACAGCCCTGCAGGCGTTGGCCGAACGTATTCACCGTCTTGGTCTTGCTGCGATACGCCGGGAATGCGACCCAAGCGGCCCAGAGCGGTGCCGCACCCGCAAGCCGCCCGCCATCCATGTGGCAGTTGCTGCACCGCAAGTCGGCCGTGACATAGCGTCCGGCGAAGCGCTTTGTATGGCGGAAGATGGCCTCGCCCAGTTTTACCTCCTGCCCCAGGTGCCCCGGCGGCAGGGCATCAAGCGGCGGCGGGTGGAACGCGGGCGGTGGCGGCGTGGCGGCTGTGGCCACGCCCGGCAGCAGCAACGCCACCACCAGGGCGGCACGACGGAGCGATCCGGTCATGGTTTTTTCCCCGCCGCGCCGGATTCCGCGCCGAAATAGGCGGCGACGGCGGCGATCTCTGGCGCCGAGAGCTTTTGCGCCACATGCCCCATCAGCCCCAGCGGTCCGCCCGGGCGGGTGCCGGCGCGAAACGCGGTGAGCTGGGCGGCGAGATACGGGGCGGTCAGGCCCGCCAGATGTGGGAAATGCGGCCCGACCCCGATTCCTTGCGGGCCGTGACATTGCATGCATCCCGGCAGACCGATCGCCCAGCGGCCCCGCCGCGCCAGCCGCGCCCCCAGCGGATCGGCGGCGGCGGTCACCGGGTGCGGCGCGAGCGCTTGCATGGCGGCGAAGGACGCGGCGACGGCAGCGCGCTCGGATGGCGTCAGCGCGCGGGCAATCGGCTGCATGATCGGGTTGACCCGCTGTCCGGAGGCAAAATTGTGCAGTTGCTCGTGCAGATAGGCTGCGCCATCGCCGGCCAGCGCGGGTGCGCCGATGGCCGGATTGCCCTGTCCCGTGGCGCCGTGGCAGGTGGCGCAGGCCGGGACGGTGCCGACGCCGTGGGCGATGATGGCGGGCCCGTCCGGCGCGACCCGTTCCGCCGCCGCGGCCGCGACGGCGACCAGGAGGCCGAAGGCCAGGCCGAGGATGCAAGCGGCGAGGCGACGGTTGCCGATTTCCCCTGGGGTTGTTCCCACTGGGCTTTGCCCTCCTCCCTGGCACGCGCCGATCTCGCGCATGGGTTGTCGTATAAACGTGGAGCAGTCGGCGCGGGCGCGCAAGCGCCTGGCGGAGCGTCGATTCCGACCTGACTTGTCCGCAGCCGGGCGCGGCCCGCCCTCTCCCGGTTCGCTGAGCGAACCGACCTCTCCCGCGACGCGAGACCTTTGCGGAACTCGGTGGAGTGGAGGCATCGAGGCGGATTGGGAAAAAACATGGCCTGCTGCCGCCGCTCCGAAGGTTTGGGCCGGATTTCGTGAGCTTTGCTGGCCATTTCCCGCGATCTGGACAGTCTCATGGCGTCAGCACCGCCCGCCGCGCCTTCGTGTCGTAGGCTTTGTCGGC
>JAKAZJ010000412.1 GCA_021826565.1 Pseudomonadota bacterium
GCCGCGACGGGGTCATCATCCACACCGCGTCCATGGCCGGGCGCTTCATCGGCGGCCTGTCCGGCCCGATCTACACCGCCGCCAAGCACGGGCTGGTGGCGGCCAGCCATGCCATCAACATGGCCGAATGCGTGAACGGCATCCGCTCCACCGTGCTGCTGCCCGGGGAAGTCGCCACGCCGATCCTGGACCAGCGCCCCATCCCGGTCAGCGCGGAAGACCGCGCCCGGATGGTGCAGGCCGAGGATTGCGGCGACCTGATCCGCTACATCGCCTGCCTGAAGCCGCATCTGGTGATGAACGAGGTGATGCTGGCGCCGACCTGGAATCGCGGCTACGTCGCCGCCCTGCAACGCCAACTGTAAGGACCGCCGCCCCGATGGCCACAAACCGCAAGCGCGTCATGGTGCCCCATGTCATGGACCGCGCCGGCGTCGATCTGCTCGCCGCGCGCGAGGACATCGCGCTCGAGATCTACCCCGCCGACATCGACCAGGCGAGCCTGTTGCCGCTGCTGGCCGATATCTCCGGCATCGCGTTGTCGGCCACGCCGTTCCGCGCCCGCGAGTTGCAAGCGGCCCCGGCCATCGCGGTGGTGGCGCGCATCGGCGTGGGGTTCGACGCGGTGGAGGTCCCCGCGCTGACCGCGCGCGGCGTGCCGCTGATGACCGCGGGCACGTCCAATTCCACCTCCGTCGCCGAGCATGCGCTGTATTTGATGATGACCCTGGCCAAGCGCGGCCCGGCGATGGATGCGCTGGTCCGGCACGGCAAATGGGCGGATCGCCATGCTGGGCTTCCCGGGGAGGTCGCCGGCAAGACGGTGCTGATCGTGGGCTTCGGGCGCATCGGCACCCGCTCGGCGCGTCGCTGCGCGGCGATGGAGATGGAGGTGCTGATCTTCGACCCCTATGTCTCCCCGGACGTGATCCGCGCGGCCGGCTACACCCCGGTGGCAGATCTGGATCAGGCGCTGCCGCGGGCCGATTTCGTGTCGGTCCATTGCCCGAAAAACGCCGAGACGGTGGGATTGTTCAACGCCGCGCGGCTGGCGCGGATGCCGCGCGGTGCCGCGATCGTCAACACCGCGCGCGGCGGGATCGTCGATGAGACGGCGCTGCTGGCGGCGCTGACCTCGGGCCATCTGTCCGGCGCGGGGCTCGATGTGCTGGCCGAGGAGCCGGCGCGGCCCGACCATCCTTTGTTCGCGCTGCCGCAGGTGGTGCTGTCGCCGCATATGGCGGGCGTGACGGTGGAATCGATGGCCGGGATGGCGCGGGTGACGGCGGAGAACATTCTCTCGGTGCTGGATGGGCACCCGATCCGTGCCCATGCGGTGAACCCGGAAGTGTTCGGCTGAGGGCGTGGCGATGAGCCGGACCGCGGCGCGGCTGGTGCTGCGGTGTCTGGATGCCGTCAACGCGGTCCAGCCGGCGCGCCAGCGGGCCAAAACCCTGGCCAATCTGCGCGCCGCGCTCGACCAGCGCGGCCTGGCGAGCGTTGCCGTTCCCGGCGGCGATTTGCGGTTTTTCGTCCATCGCGGCCGGCACGTGGCCGGGGCCATCGCCCGCTTCCATGACGACGAGCCGGAGACCCTGGCCTGGATCGACACCATGGAACCGGGTGCGGTGCTGTGGGATATCGGCGCCTCGTTCGGCCAGTTTGCACTATACGCGGCGCGCGGCGGCCGGCAGGTGCTGGCGTTCGAGCCAAAAGCCACCAGCTACGCCCTGCTGGTCGAACATGTCGCCCTGAACGGGCTCGGGAATGCGGTCATGCCGCTACCCATCGCGCTGTCCGACGCAACCGGACTGTCTCGGCTGATGGTGCAAAACCTGGAGGCCGGGACGGCGATGAACGCGCTCGATGGCACGTCCGATCAATGGGGGCGTGCGCCGGAGGGTTTCACCCAGCCGGTGCAGACGCTGCGGATGGATGACGCGCCGGCGCTGGGGCTGCCGGCACCGGACCATCTGAAACTCGACGTGGACGGGGCGGAGGCGATGATCCTGCGCGGCGGGCCGGGGGTGCTGTCGCGGGTGCGCTCGGTGCTGGTCGAGGTGGAAGGGGTGCAGGCCGGGCCGGACTCGCCGCTTGCCGCGCCGCTGGCCGCGGCGGGCCTGATCGAGGAACTGGCGGTGCGCGGCGCGGGGTCGGGGCGCAACCGGCTGTTCCGTCGTCCGGGCCGATAGCGCGGCTCGACACGGCGGGGCCGCGGCGGGACAATCGGCGCCTGTCAGCCGCGAGGTGCCCCGCCATGCCGCAACCCGACCACATCTCCCGCCTCGGCGTGCCCGATCCGGCCGGGCTGGAGGACGATTTGCGCGCGATCTGGCGCAAATGCGAGGAGAAGCTGGGTTTCGTGCCCGCGGTGTTCAGCGCCTACAGTCTGAAGCCCCAGCGGCTGCGCCATTTCATGGCGATGTATAACGAGATCATGTTGGCGCCGTCCGGCCTGTCGAAGCTGGAACGCGAGATGGTGGCGGTGGTCGTGTCCTCGGCCAACCGTTGTTATTACTGCCTGGTGGCGCATGGCGCGGCGGTGCGGCAACTGTCCGGCGATCCGGAACTGGGCGAGATGATGGCGCTGAACTACCGCGTCGCCGCGTTGGACGCGCGGCAGCGGGCGATGTTGGATTTCGCGTGGAAGATGACCACGACGCCGTGGCTGGTGGAGCAGGCGGACCGCGACGGGCTGGGCGCGGTCGGGTTGTCAGCGGAGGACCTGTTCGATCTGGCGGAAACGATCGCGTTTTTCAACCTGTCGAACCGGATGGCCTCGGCCACCGACATGATGCCGAACCCGGAATACCATCGCGCTGCTCGTTGAAGCCGCCCGGCACGGGATGCCGGGCAAAATCCGCCCGGTCGCACGGCAAACCGCCGCCCTGCGCCTGGCACGCGGCTTGCGATGATCCGCGCATCCGCAACTTTCGCCAGGAGCCTTCCATGACCCTCAGCGCCACGATCGGCAGCCTCTCCGCCACCTCGATCGGCGCCACGCCGACCCGTCCGCACCGGCGCCATGATTTCGACCGCAACCTGAACCAGGCCGGCCAGGCCACGGCCCGGGCGGCCCGCGGCAGCGGCGGCGGGCAGTTATTGTCGAACGATCTGATGCAGCAGATCTCCGCGCTGACCGGTCAGGCACCCAGCGCCTCGGCGCTCACCGGCTGATCAGCCGGGGCGATCCAGCACCAGCCAGCCTGGCGTCATCCGCGCCCGCCAGCCGGACGGCACCAAAATGGAGGTCGCATCCTCGGCCACGATCGCCGGGCCGGCCACCACCATCCCCGGAACGAGCGCGGCGCGCGG
>JAKAZJ010000413.1 GCA_021826565.1 Pseudomonadota bacterium
TCAGCACCGTGATCGCGATCGCAAGCCGCGAGGTGCCGGCGGTGGTGGCGCGCACCGGGACCAGGGCGGCGGCGCGCGGACGCAGGATGACCAGCGCCAGCGCATGCCCCGGCACCTGGTAGCGGGCAAACAACACGCGCGGCGCGCCGGGCGCGGGACGGGTGACGCCGATCGCGGAGGGTCCCGGACCCAGCAGCCAGCCACCGGGACGCGGGCCGGGGCGGCGCGCGCCGAGCGCGATCCGCACCCGCGCGTCTTTCGTGCCGATCAGGGCCAGGGTCGCGTCGGCCGGCAGGCGTGCGACCACCAGCGGGGCGAGCAGGGATTGCAGCGGGATCCGCAGGCTGAGCGTGCCGCCCGGCCCGAACGGCATGGTTGGCGAACCAGCTGCGCCGGTTGGGGCGCCAGTTGGGGCGCGGGTTGGCACGGCAAGCGGCGGGGCAACCAGCGTGCGACGCAGCGCGAGGATTTCCCCCGCCGATACAATGCGGGCGGGCCGCGCCGCGCGCATGGTCTGGCGCACCGTTCCGGTGGCGTCGCGCAGCACCAGCTCGCTGCCCGGGGGCAACGCCAAGCCGGCGGCGGCGACGGCGGTGGGCAGAATGAATCCGGCGGGATCGCCGGACGCTTGCAACGCCAGCAGGGACAACAGCACCGCGGCTTCGCCCTCGCGATGGGTGAACGCGACCGCGGCGATATGGGCGTCGGCGGCCAGGCTGGCCAGCGCATGATCCGACGCGGCCTGACGTTCGACGCGGATCCCGCGCAACGTATTGGCCCAGGTGAGCAGGATCAGCAGGCCGGCCACCGTCAACGTGGCGGCGCCCCAGACAAGGCGCAGCCGCGCCGTGCCCTGGCCCGCGGAGGCGGGACCGGTCTGGCGAGCGATGGCGAGCGCCTGTGCTTCGGTCATCAGGACCCTGGTTTGGGCTTGCGCCGGGACGTTGGTGAAGCCGGAGGATGCTTAGCCGCCGCACCCCCCGGCGCACAACCGGAACGCGATCATAAACGGGAAGTACCTACCAGGAGTTTCAATCCGGGATTTCCGGCGAAATCCCTTGCGGTCTTTTCGCGCGCGACCTTGTCGCGCTTCGGCCCCGTCGCCGGCACCCCGTTCCCCTCCGAAACCGGCCACGATGCCGGCACAGCCACGCCGCCCGCCGCAAAATTCGTCTCCGTCCCGTTCCCGCCCCTCCCGGTGGCGGACCCGCTGCCCTTGACCTGGCGCCGCGCTCCGCCTGGGGCCACCCCGGCGCGGCATGACCAACTGGTTCGACCACATCGCCCGGCCAGCCGCGGTCGGAGAGCGGATCGCCCATTCGGAGGCAAACCCGCGTTGGCGCGACGCCGCCCGAGCATCGCCTCTCCCCACTGGCCTTCCCCACCCGCCGCTTGCTAAACTGTGCCATACGAGTCGCCCCGCCCTGGGGCGCGGCCGCTTGGGGTATCATCGGATGAAATTAAAGGCCGACCGCGCCGCCCTGTTGAAGGCGCTAGCCCATGTCCAAAGCGTGGTCGAAAAGCGCAACACCATCCCGATCCTGGCCAATGTCCAGATCGCGGTGCGGGACGGCGCGCTGACCCTGACCGCGACCGACATGGAAATCGCGGTGGTCGAGCAGGTCCCCGCCACCACCTCCCGCAACGGCGCCACCACCGCGCCGGCCGCCACGTTGTATGAAATCGTACGCAAACTGCCGGACGGGGCCGAGATCGAACTGGATCACCCCGGCGGAGACGCCCAACTCACGCTGCGCGCCGGGCGCTTCGCCACCAGCCTGGTGGTGCTGCCGGTGGAGGATTTCCCCTCCATGACCGCCGGCGCCCTGCCGCATAAGTTCCATTTATCCGCCCAGCAACTGCGCGGGCTGATCGACCGCACCCGGTTTGCCATCTCGACCGAGGAAACCCGCTACTACCTCAACGGCATCTATCTGCACGCCACCGATTCCGACGGCACCAAGGTGCTGCGCGGCGTCGCCACCGACGGGCATCGCCTGGCGCGCGTGGAGGAACCCATCCCCGAAGGCGCCGCCGCGATGCCCGGCGTGATCATCCCGCGCAAGACCGTGCTGGAACTGCGCAAGCTGCTGGACGAAGTCCAGGGCGCGGTGGAAGTCGCGCTGTCGGATACCCGCATCCAGTTCACCATCGACGCCGTGCGCCTGACCAGCAAGCTGATCGACGGCACGTTCCCGGAATATGAGCGCGTGATCCCGCGCGGCAACGACAAGATCCTGCGCGTCGGCAAGAAGGATTTCGCCGACGCCGTCGGCCGGGTGGCGGCGATCTCCGCAGAACGCTCGCGCCCGGTGAAGCTTTCGCTGTCGCATGATCTGCTGGTGCTGTCGGCCTCCTCGCCCGAACAGGGCGAGGCGTCGGAGGAGTTGGACGAAGGCCGCGTGACCTACGATTCCTCGCCGCTCGAAATCGGCTTCCAGGCCCGCTACCTCGCCGACATCACCGACCAGATCGAGGATCGCGGCCAGGTCGAGTTCTGCTTCGCCGACGGCGCCGCCCCCACCGTGGTGCGTGACGCCGCGGATGCCAGCGCGCTGTATGTGCTGATGCCGATGCGGGTCTGATCCGGATGGCCCGCCTCGGTTCGGCCCGCACGGGTATGGCGCGCCCGGTTTGGGCGCTGCTGCTCGCCACCCTGGCGCTGGCCGGATGCCAGGCCGGCGGCTTCGCGACCCGGCAGCCCGCACCCCAGCGCCCCCCGGACCCGACCGACGGGCTGGCCGCTATCCCGCCCTGCCCCACCGGCCTGGTGGCGCGGCTCAATACCGGCGTCACCGTCGCCTTCGCCGGCGCCGTCCCGGATCGGCCCGAGACCTGCCTGCGCCGCGTCAACGGCCATACCTACCGCTATTTCCTGGGTTTCTGGGGCGACGGCACGTTCCACGACGGCACCGCGGCCGAACGCGCCGCGATCCGCAAAGTGCTCACCGGTCCCGTCGGCACCTCCGCCAGCTTCCCGCTGCGTACCGCCAGCGCGGTGGCGCTGTGGCGCTCGGCCACCATCACCCATGTGGGCGATCCAACGCTCAGCCTGGGCCACGGCACGCCGCGCCCCACCATGCTGCTGCTTGTGGAACGGCGCACCGACGCCGGCCGCGACGTGCACACCGAAACCCTCTGGTGGCTGGATCGCGCCACCCTGGTGCCGCTGCAGCGCGAGGAAGTGATCCCGATGACCCATGGCACCGAACGCCAACTCGCTTGGCGCGTGCGCGCCCTGGCACCGGCGTCGGACTGAGGCGCGATGGGGCAGATCGGCGTTCCGGTCAGCGATCACGTCCCGCCCGAACCG
>JAKAZJ010000414.1 GCA_021826565.1 Pseudomonadota bacterium
GATCGACGCCGCCGCCGCGGCCACGCGCGCCGGCGATCCCGATTCTGCCGTGGCGCTGGCGGAAATCCGCGCCGCTGTCGCCCGCGGCGCGGCGCTGGTGCGCGGTCTGCTGCGCGAAGGCCGCACCCCGCCGCGCCCGCGGCGCCCGTGCCCGCTGGACGCAGCGCTGACGGAGGCGATCCCGGTGCTGGCCCGCCTGCTGCCCCCGGGTGTGCACCTGACCACCCGCCTCGCCGCGCCGGAGGCCCGGGTGCGGATCGACCCAGACCGGTTCCACGCCGCGCTGCTGAACCTGGTGGTCAACGCCGCCCAGGCGATCGGGACGGCAGGCACGCTGCGCCTGACAAGCGCGGTATGCGCCTTGCGCGTGCCCTTCCCCAGCTTACCCGTGCCCAGCTTACCCGCGCCCGGCCCCGCGCCGGTCCCGCCCGGACGCTGGGCGGTGGTCAGCCTGCGCGACTCCGGCCCCGGTCTGACGGCCGAAGTGGCCGCCCATCTGTTCACCCCGTTCTTCACCACCAAACCGGACGGCACCGGCCTCGGCCTGCTGTCGGTGCGCGATACGCTGGCGGAAGCCGGCGGGCATCTGGCGCTGGGCGGGTCGCTTGGGCAAGGGCTGGTCGCACGCCTGTTCCTGCCGCTACCGGACCTGCCTGCGCCCGATCCCGGCGCGATCTGGGTGGTGGAAGACGAAGCCCCGTTGCGCCGCCTGATGGCCCGTGCGCTGCGCCAGGCCGGCTGGCGCGTGACCGAAGCCGACAGCGCCGAGACCGCGATCGCACTGCCCGCCGCGCGCCCCGCGCTGGTCGTGGCAGATCTGACCTTGCCCGGGATGGGCGGGTCGCGCCTGTTGCGCGCGCTGCGACGACGCTGGCCGGGGCTGCGCGCGATCCTGATTTCGGGCTACGAAAGCGAGGGAGACGCGACTCCAAGCAAAGGGGTATTCCTACGCAAGCCGTTCGCGCTGGCCGCGCTGGTGGACTTGGTTGGGCCACCCGCGGATGCCCGGCCGTGACAGGGCAGCGACGTTCGTAAAATGTTCTTGCATCCCGGCCGAATCCGGAACATACTCTGAACAAATGGTTAAGAGCCATTTGAAACTAAAGTTCCTGACTTGTTCGCTTGCCGGCCTGCGAAAGACCTGCAATCTTTACGCGAACCTAACTTGCCTAGATGCACGTATAGGTTGTAGTCACGCCCAGCACAGGATTTCCAGAATGGAAAAGAACAAAGCCCTTGACGCCGCCCTGACCCAAATCGAACGCGCGTTCGGCAAGGGGTCGATCATGCGCATGGGTGCCCGCTCGGCCGACGAGCAGATCGAGGTGATACCCTCCGGCTCGCTCGGTCTCGATCTCGCGATGGGGATCGGCGGGCTGCCGCGCGGGCGCATCGTCGAGATCTATGGGCCGGAAAGCTCGGGCAAGACCACACTCGCGCTGCACGCGATCGCCGAAGCGCAGAAGCGCGGCGGCACCTGCGCATTCATCGACGCAGAACACGCGCTCGACCCGACCTATGCGCGCAAGCTTGGCGTCGATGTCGATAATCTGCTGATCAGCCAGCCCGACGCCGGCGAACAAGCGCTGGAAATCGCCGATACCCTGGTCCGTTCGGGTGCGATCGACGTGCTGGTGGTGGATTCCGTCGCCGCGCTGGTTCCGCGTGCCGAGCTGGAAGGCGAGATGGGCGATTCCCACATGGGCCTGCATGCGCGGCTCATGAGCCAGGCCTTACGCAAGATCACGGGGTCCGTGTCACGCTCCAACACCATGTTCATCTTCCTCAACCAGATCCGCATGAAGATCGGCGTGATGTTCGGCAACCCGGAGACCACCACCGGCGGCAATGCGCTAAAATTCTACGCCTCGATCCGCCTCGAGATCCGCCGCACCGGTCAGATCAAGGAACGCGAGGAGGTGGTGGGTAACCAGACCCGCGTGAAAGTGGTCAAGAACAAGCTCGCGCCACCGTTCCGGCAGGTAGAGTTCGACATCATGTACGGCGAAGGCATCAGCAAGATGGGCGAGCTGCTGGACCTTGGCGTGAAAGTCGGCGCGGTGGAGAAATCCGGCGCCTGGTTCAGCGCCGACAGCCAGCGCATCGGCCAGGGACGTGAGAACGCGAAGCAATTCCTGCGCGAACACAAAGACCTGGCTGAAGCGATCGAGCGCAAGATACGCGACCAATCGGGCGTGGTGGCCAACCTGATGCTGACTGCGGTGGAAGACAACGAAACCGCCGAGGCGGCGGAGTAGCCGGTCGCCGCGGTCGGACGTCGGGTGTTCATCCGGCGTCCGACCCCGCTTGTCGGTCGCCGGGATCACACCCACGCCTGGTGTGACGAACCACCCCGCGTCAGTCCCCGCCGGCGGCGCGGAATCCTCCAACCCCGCGCTCGATCGCGGTAACGTGGCGCGGACGGAACCCGGTTGGATCGGTCAAACCGCAGGCATGGGCGATGATCTCCACCTCCTCCCGCACCCGGGTCGCGTAGCGGGCGGCGCGCACGGCCTTGTCCATCGGGTCCAGCCCCGCGATCAGCCGCGGATCGGCCGACGTCACTCCCGTGGGGCAGAAGCCCGAGCCGCATTTCATCGCCTGGATGCAGCCCAGGCTGAACATGAATCCGCGCGCGGAAGACACGAAATCCGCCCCCATGCACAACGCCCAGGCTACCTTGTCCGGCGTGATCAGCTTGCCGGACGCGACGATGCGGACCCTCTCGGTCAGCCCGGCCCGGTCGCGCGCGGCGGCCACCATGGGCAGTGCATCGGTGATCGGCAGGCCGACATAATCGATCAGCGGGGCAGGAGCCGCGCCGGTCCCGCCCTCCCCGCCGTCCACCTGCACGTAGTCGGGACACCCCTCCGGGTGGGTGACGCAATCGGCGAACCATTCATCAAGGAACTCCGGGTCGCCCACAACGAATTTCACGCCAACCGGCCGACCGGTGACGTTGCGGACGCGGGCGACGAACGCGCCAAGCTCGCGGATCGAGCCGATGTCGCGATGGCGGTTCGGCGAGATGCTGTCCTGACCTTCCGGGATGCCGCGGATGGCGGCGATTTCCTTGGTCACCTTGACGCCGGGCAGGATGCCGCCTTTGCCGGGCTTGGCGCCCTGGGCAAGCTTCACCTCGAACATCCGCACCTGGGGATGGGCGGCGATGTCGCGCAGGCGGTCTTCCGACAGATTGCCCGCGGCGTCGCGGGCGCCGTATTTCGCGGTGCCCATCTGCATCACCACGTCGCAGCCGCCTTCCAGATGATAGGGCGCCAGGCCGCCTTCCCCGGTCGCCATCCAGATGCC
>JAKAZJ010000415.1 GCA_021826565.1 Pseudomonadota bacterium
AAACGGTGAATTGGATGAGCTTCATCGGCGTAATCTTCGTGGTGGTTGTGCTGTTCTTCCCGCGCGGCTTGCTGGGCTTTCTGAAGCGGCGGTCGGCATGAGCCTGCTTCAGGTACGCGGTGCAACCAAGGCGTTCGGCAGCCTGGTTGCGGTCAACAACATCACGCTCGACATCGAACCGGGGGAGCTGCGTGCCGTCATCGGCCCGAACGGCGCCGGCAAGACCACGTTCTTCAACCTCATCACTGGGTTCTTTCCGCCTACGTCCGGCCAGATTCTGCTGGACGGCAAGGACATCACCCGTGCGACCGCGGTGCAGCGGATCCGCATGGGGATGGCGCGGACATTCCAGATCACCCAGATTTTTCCCGAGCTGTCGACGCGAGAAAACATCCAGATCGCGTCCGAAACCGCGATGGGCTTCCGGCTGCGTCCGTGGATCAGCCGTTCGGATCGGGCCGCGGTAAGCGACCGGGTCGAGGAAACCCTGGTCGCCACCCGCCTGACCGAGCAGGCGGACCGGCTGGTGGGCGAGCTTTCGCACGGCGATCAGCGTTCGGCGGAAATCGCCATGGCGCTGGCCCTGAAGCCGCGCATCCTGCTGCTGGACGAGCCCACCGCCGGCATGGGTGAGCAGGAGACGTTCCAGGTCGCCGGCCTGATCCGCCGGCTGCATAAGCATACGGGCTACACGATCATGCTGGTGGAACACGACATGCGCGTGGTGTTCAACCTGGCTGATCGCATCGTGGTCCTGACCGAAGGTACTATGCTGGCGGAAGGCACGCCGCAGGAGATCGCCGACAACCCGGCCGTGCAGGCCGCCTATCTGGGAACCGCCGAATGAGCATGGCGCTGGAAGCCGAGGGGCTGAACACCTTCTACGGCAAAAGTCACATCCTGTACGATGTCGGCCTGAAGGTGGAGGAAGGCTCCATCACCTGCCTGCTGGGCCGCAACGGCGCCGGCAAGACCACCACCTTGCGCAGCCTGGTCGGGCTGACCCCGCCGCGGAGCGGGAAGATCACCATCTTCGGCAAGGATACCACCCGCACCCCTACCTACCGGATCACCCAGAACGGGGTGGGCTACGTGCCGGAGGGGCGCAAAATCTTCGCCCATCTGACGGTAGAGGACAATCTGCGGGTGCCGCTGGAACGCCCCGGCCCGTGGAATATGGATCGCGTGTTCGAAACATTCCCGCGGCTGGCCGAGCGCAAGATGAACAAGGGGCGGCAGCTTTCGGGCGGCGAGCAGGAGATGTTGTCGATCGCGCGCGCGTTGTTGCTGAACCCGAAGCTGCTGATCCTGGATGAACCCTCGCAGGGTTTGGCGCCGCTGATCGTCAAGGAAGTGTTCAAGATCGTCAAGCAGACCAAAGCGGATGGCATGTCCGTGCTGCTGGTCGAACAGAACGTGCGCGCCAGCCTGGAGATCTCGGATTACGCCTTCGTGCTGGACCACGGCATCATGGGCTGGTCCGGCGCGGCAAAGGACCTGATGGCCGATGAGGAACGCATCCAGGCCCTGGCCGGCGCGTCCGCCGAGGAGTGGAGCTTCGATGACAGCCTCTCCCCGGCCGAGACGGAAGCGCTTGCGCACCAGCCCCACGTGGTGGCGTAGCCGGGGCGATGAAGACCGTCCGCATCGGATCGGGCGCGGGATATTCGGGCGATCGGATCGAACCCGCTCTGGAACTGGCGGAACACGGGAACATTGCCTATCTGGGCTTCGAGTGCCTGGCCGAACGCACCATCGCGTTGGCGCAACAGGCGCGGCTGGCTGATCCGGATGCCGGGTACGACCCGCTGCTGACGGCGCGGATGGAGGCGGTGCTGCCCGCCTGCATCCGGCGCGGCATCCGGATCATCACGAACATGGGCGCGGCCAATCCGCGCGCCGCCGCGGCCGAGGTCGCCCGTATCGCGCGCAAGCTGGGTCTGACCGGCATCAAGATTGCCGCCGTCACCGGCGACGACGTGCTGAACCGCATTCTTGCCGCGCCGCATCCGCTGCTGGAGCGCCCCGGGGAGACGACCGCCGCTCTGGGCGGGCAGATCATTTCGGCCAACGCCTATCTGGGAGTCGCGCCAATCGTGCGCGCGCTGGCGGCCGACACCGACGTGGTGATTACCGGCCGCGTTGCCGATCCGGCGTTGTTCATGGCGCCGCTCGTGCATGAATTCGGCATTGCGCTGGACGACTGGGACGCGCTGGGACGCGCGACCGTGGTCGGGCATCTGCTGGAATGCGCCGGGCAGATCACCGGCGGGTATTTCGCCGATCCGGGCTACAAGGATGTTGCGGACCTGGCGCGGCTGGGGTTTCCCCTGGCGGAGGTCGGCGCGGACGGCAGCGCGGTCATCACCAAGGTTGCGGGATCGGGCGGCGCGGTGTCCCTGCAAAGCTGCAAGGAGCAACTGCTGTACGAGGTCCACGATCCCGCGCGATATTATCAGCCGGATGTGATCGCGGATTTCTCCGCGGTTCACCTGGCAGCGGACGGGCCGGACCGGGTGCGTATCGGCGGCGGCCGCGGCGCGGCGCGCACCGGGACGCTGAAAGTATCCATCGGCTACCGTGACAGTTTCGTGGGAGAGGGGCAGATCTCCTATGCCGGCGCCGGGGCTCTTGCGCGCGGGCGGTTGGCGCTGGAGATCGTGCGCGAACGCTTGCGCCTGACCGGGGTGGCCGTCAGCGAATTGCGCTGCGACATCATCGGCGTCGATGCGCTGCATCGCGGTCCCGCCAAGGCCCCGGAGCCGGCCGAAATCCGCATTCGCGTCACCGGTCGTACCGACAGCCTGGCGGAAGCCGCGCGGATCGGCAACGAGGTGGAGACGCTCTACACCAACGGGCCGGCCGGCGGCGGCGGGGCATGGAAATCCGCGCGCGAGGTGATCGGCGTGGTCTCCACCCTGGTGCCGGAGGCAGCGGTGATCCCGATCGTCTCGTACCAGGTGGCATGATGCAGCTGCGCGCGCTGGCCCATGCCAGGACCGGGGACAAGGGCGATATCTCGTCGATCTCGGTGATCGCCTATGACCCCGGGGATTTCGCGTTCCTGGCCGAGCATGTGACGGCGGCGGCGGTGGCGGCGCATTTCGGGGCGTTTCTGCGCGGGAACGTGGAGCGCTATGAGTTGCCTGTGCTTGGGGCGCTGAACTTCGTGCTGCACGGGGCGCTGGGGGGTGGGGTGACGCGATCGCTGGCGCTGGATGCGCACGGGAAAAGCCTGAGCTCGTCGCTGTTGGAGATGGAACTGCCGGACCCGCAGGCGGCAAATATGGCAGACGACAGGTAAAAAGCTT
>JAKAZJ010000416.1 GCA_021826565.1 Pseudomonadota bacterium
CCGTTCGGCACGAGGTTGTCACCCATGTCTTAGGAACACATCGTCACCCATGTGTCCGGTATGGACACAGATCAAGGCTGGCGCGCCCTGGTGGACTCGAACCACCGACCCACAGCTTAGAAGGCTGTTGCTCTGTCCGGCTGAGCTAAGGGCGCGCGCGGACCGTGGTTACCCCTGCCTCGGTTCCCGGTCCAGCACCGCGCGCGGCCCGCCCGCCACGCAGATCGGCGCGGCCGGGCCAGCCCGATCGCAAGCATGACAGCAACGGCCCGGCGGCTCACGCCCCGTCCAGGCGCGCCCGCAGCCCCGCCACCACCGCGGCGAACATCGCGCTGGTCAGCCGCCCGGTATTCGTGTTCAGCCGCGACACATGGTAACTGTCGGCCAGAACCGGCCGGCCCGGCAGCGCATGCAGCGCGCCGTGCGAGAAGCGGGCCTCGGCCAGGCGCACGCCCCAGGCGCGCAGCACCGCCTGATGCGCGATCCCACCCAACGCCAGCACCGCCCGCAATCCGGGCATCGTCGTCATCTCGGCCGCCAGGAACGGCAAACAGGCGCGGGATTCCGCCGGCAGCGGCCGGTTCCCCGGCGGGACGCAGCGGACCGAGTTGGTTACCCTTACGTCGCGCAGCACCAGCCCGTCATCGGCCCGCGCGTCGTACCTGCCGGCGGCAAATCCGAATTGCAGCAGGGTCTGGTACAACAGCACCCCGGCGTAGTCGCCGGTGAACGGCCGCCCGGTGCGGTTCGCGCCGCGCAGCCCGGGCGCCAGCCCCACCACCAGCAACGCCGCGTCCGGGGCGCCGAAGCTTGGTACCGGGGCGTTCCACCAGCCACGCTCGGCAACGCGGGAGGCGGCGCGGAATGCCACCAGCCGGGGGCACAGGGGGCAGTCGCGCCCCGGCCCCAAGTCAGCCTCGCTCACGCCGCGTCCGGGCTTTCGTGGAATGGTTCGGCCGGCGTGCTGCGCATCGGCCGCGGCGGCCGCGGTTCGGTCTGGCGGCGCGTGAACTCGGTGCTGATATCGGCTAGATCCAGGAACTGGTCGGCCTGACGGCGCAGATCGTCGGCCACCATCGGCGGCGTGGTGCGGATCGACGACACCACCGACACCCGCACCCCCTTGCGCTGCACCGCCTCGATCAGACGGCGGAAATCGGCGTCGCCGCTGAACAACACGGCGTGGTCGATATGCGGGGCGAGTTCCAGCATGTCCACGGCGATCTCGACCTCCATGTTGCCTTTGACGCGGCGGCGGCCGGTGGCGTCGGTGAACTCCTTGGCCGGTTTGGTGACCAGGGCGTATCCGTTATAGGCCAGCCAGTCGGTCAGCGGTTTCAGCGGCGAGTAATCGTCGGTTTCCAGCAGCGCAGAGTAATAATACGCCCGGATCACGTTGGCCTGGCGGCGGAAATACTCCAGCATGTTGCGGTAATCGACGTCGAAGCCGAGATTGCGGCTGGCGGAGTAGAGATTGGCGCCGTCGATGAACAAGGCCACGCGCTCGGTGGGCAGGAAAGCCATGTCGGATTCTCCTTCTGCGATGCCAGGGGCCAGACCTAAAATGCCGTCCGGGCGACCGGGGGCGATCATCCCATCATCGGGCGGAAAGTGAAACCCGCGCCGATCCTGGTGGCGCTGGGGGCGAATCTGCCGGGGCCGGCGGGCGACCCGTTGGCGACCTGCCGATCCGCCGCCGCCGCGCTGGACGCGCTGCCTGGGCTGCGGCTGCGGGCGTTGTCGCGCTGGTATCGCACCGCGCCTGACCCGCCTTCGGACCAGCCGTGGTATGTCAACGCGGTCGCCTTGCTGGAAGGCGCGGCGGACCCCGCCGTGCTGCTCGCCGCGCTGCACCAGATCGAGGCGGCTTCCGGGCGCATCCGCGGCGGCGTGACGAACGCGGCGCGTCCGCTGGACCTCGATCTGATCGCGATCGGCGGCCTGATCCGCGCCGCTCCCGACCCGATCCTGCCGCATCCGCGCGCGCATCTGCGCCGCTTCGTGCTGGACCCGCTGGCCGACGTGGCGCCCGGCTGGATCCACCCGATCCTGGGGCGGACTGCCGCCGCGCTCGCCGCCGCGTTACCACACGGGTAATCTCGCCCGACCGGAACAGGATCGCCCCCATGGACCCAGCCGCCCTGACCGCCACCGACGCCGCCAGCCGCATCCAGGCCGGCACGCTGCGGCCCGAGGCGTTGATGGAAGCCTGCCTGGATCGCATCGCCGTGCGCGAGCCGGTGCTGCGCGCATTCGCCTGGTTTGATGCCGCCGCGGCGCGGGACGCAGCCACCCAAACTGGCGCCGCCGCGCCCGGAGCACTGCATGGGCTGCCGGTGGGGGTGAAAGATCTGTTCGACACCGCCGATAGGCCCGCCGCCTATGGCTCCCCGATCTGGGCGGGCTGGCGTCCGCGGGCGGATGCGGCCGCCGTGGCGCGAACGCGGGCCGCCGGCGGCGTGGTGATCGGCAAGACCGTGACCACGGAATTCGCCACCCGCAAGCCGGGGCCGACCACCAATCCACACAATCCCGCGCATACGCCGGGGGGATCGTCGTCCGGCTCGGCGGCGGGCGTGGCGGCGGGGTTCTTCCCCTTGGCCATCGGCAGCCAGACCGCCGGCAGCGTGATCCGCCCGGCCGCGTTCTGCGGCGTGGTCGGCTACAAACCGAGCTTCGGCCTGATCAGTCGCGCCGGAATGAAGCCGGGGTCCGACAGCCTGGACACGGTGGGGGTGTTCGCCCGCTCGGTGGCGGATTGCGCGCTGTTCGCGGGCGCGCTGTCGGGCCGGGATCTGGGCGATCCGGCGCGGCGGATGGCGCGGGCGCCGCGTATCGGCTTGTGCCGGACCTCGTCATGGCGACTCGCGGCGCCGGAGACGATGGCGCTGCTGGACGACGTGGCGGCCCGCCTGGCGCACGCGGGCGCACGCGTCAGCCAGCGCGATCTGCCCGACGCCTGCGCCGCCCTGGAATCCGCCCACCCGATCGTGATGAACCGCGAGAGCGCCCACGCCCTGAGCTGGGAACTGACCCATGCCCGCGCGTCCATCAGCGCCGGATTGCTGGAGCGGCTGGATTCCGGCCTGGCCCAGCCCGAGGCCGCTGTGGCCGGCGCCTATGCCGCCTTCACCGCCGCCCGTGCCGCCTTCCCGACCGCGCTGGAGGGGATGGACCTGCTGCTGACGCCCGCCGCCCCGGGCGAGGCGCCGGAGGGCCTGGATTGGACCGGCGATCCGGCCTTCAACATCATATGGACCAGCCTCGGCGTGCCCTGCGTCACGGTGCCCGCCGGAGTAGGGCAGCGCGG
>JAKAZJ010000417.1 GCA_021826565.1 Pseudomonadota bacterium
TCTTGTTGAACCGACGGTGCAGCCGGAACGTCAGCGGCCCGGCGATCTGGCGCCGGAAGCCGCACTCCCCGATGCCTTGGAGCAGGAACGCCACGATCTGCGCGAAACGCACGGCCAGGGGTTGGGGTGGGGCGTCGGTCACGGGCCTATAAGACCACGCAATGGTTAAAAAGGCGTTAACCGGCGGCGCGCCGCGCATAAGCGTGCGACACGGGGCGGTGTGCCTGGGCTGCTGCCGGGCGCTGATGGTGCTGCTGTTCGCCGTGGGGACGCGATGAACCCGGCGTGGGTGGCGGGCCTCGGGTAGCTTGTGCGGGGCACGGCTGCGGGTTTGGGTCCGGCCACCGGCGCCGGCCCGGCCGCGGACTCGTTTGCCTTGCGTCCCGTTTGTTCCTATCCTCGCCGCGACAGCCTGCGTCGCCGAATACCGGCGCCGCCGGACGCCCTGTCCGCCCCTGTAAGGCCGAGCACGATGTCGCAGCCTTTCGCCGTGGTGTTCGAGCTCGCGGGCCCGATTATTATGGATCGGGGCATCGGTCTGCCTGGGCTGTTGGCACGCCTGCTGGCAGACGGCGGGGAGAGCGACCCGCTCGCCCACCTGCCCTTGGACCAAAGAGGCAATATCTTCCTCGGCTCCGATCTGTTTGGTATCGGACCGGCGGTCGAATACCGCGTCAGCTACGTGCGCTCGCTGCGGCCCACGGCGATGGCAACCGACATCGCGCTGCACGAAAAGCGAAACCGCGCCGCTTTGGATCAGATTACCCTGCGCGACGAGCGCAAGAACCTGCTCGACTCGCGACGAGCGACCGGCGCCGAAATCCTGGTCGCGTTCGGAGCCGGCGATCCGGAGCGCGTGGAGAGCCTGCTGTCCGACCTGGGGCACATCGGCGCCAAACGGAGCAGCGGCTACGGCGCAATCAAGGCGGTTCGCCTCCTCCCGATCGACCATCCGCATGCCGGTCTCGCCGACCGCGATGGCAATCCGATGCGCCCTGTCCCGGTCGCGCTCTGGCGCGGCATGAACCTGCCGCCGCGGCCCGTGCGGAATCTGGTCGCCGGCCTGCCGCGCTGGGCCGCGCCGCGCGAGCCGTGCGTCGGCCCGCTGGAATGGGTGATGGAGACCGAGGGCCTGCAACGCGAGTTGGGCGCATGACCGCAGCGGAATTGGTGGCAGAGCGGATCGCGCCCTTCTGGTTGACGCCGGAACGCGCGACCGGCGATCCAATCGCCGACGCGGCAACAGCGATCGGCCAACGGCACCGCAAAGCCGACGGCACGACACTGACGCAGTTCAATACCGGCGCCCTGGTGGTGCGGCAGGAGAGCGTGCTGGCCCTGACCGAGTGCCAGCCGGTACGCCCGCATCCTTCTGTCCGGATGGCGCCGCCCACCAAGGCGCGGGCCGCGGTGATCGCCGATATTGCCCGCAACGGGCCGCCGCTGCTTGCGGTCCTGTTCCGCAAGGGCGCGCTCGATATCCGCGCCTGGGTCTGCTGCACGGAGGACGAGGTGGTGCTGAACGGCCCGGCCGGGCCAGAGGAAAGCGCCCTGCTGGCGGATGTGGCGTATCTTCGGTCGCTGCCCGCCCCACTGCTCGGGTGGCGACGCGCCGCCGGTCTCTACGCCCAGGCCGAAGCCGCCTCGTCGCTCGCGGACAAGTTGTTCGTCGAGGCCGACCGGCTCGGCGCGCTGGCGGGCCTTCCCCGCCGCACGGTGCTGGACATGTTGCACCGGCTGCGTCGGGTGCAGTCGCTGGCCTATGCGTTGGCCGAGGCGGGAGGGACCGGCGCATGACCGCGCTTGCCGACATCGTCGCACGCGACGTGCTGCTGGGTGTGGCCGAGCCGGCGGATCGCTATGCCATCCATGCCGGGCTCGATGCGCGCTGGGGGCGGCGCGGGGAGGTCGGGTTCCTCTGGTCGCTCGGCCGGGTCGCGGACGGCGCGGCGGCGCGGGTACGCCTGCCGCCCACCCACCCGGACGGGCAGGCGGGCCTCCCGATCGCGGGGGCACCCGCCGGGGCCACGCTCGGGTTTCGGCTGTGCGCCAACATCACCCGCAAGATCGGCCGCGGCGGTGCGCGCCGGTCCTGGCCGCGGGAAGACGTGGCGCCCCGGTTGCGCTGGCTCGATCGCCGCGCCGAGACGCACGGATTCGCGGTCGTTGCCGTGGAAGCGGAGGCCGAGCGGGTGTTCATCCGCAAGGGGGCCGGGTTCTGGATCGATGCGACGACATTCGCCGGCAGCCTGACCGTGCGCGACCCGGTGCGCTTCGCCGCCGCGCTGCGCGGCGGCGTCGGCCCGCGCGCGGCGTTCGGCTTCGGGCTGCTGGAAACCTTCTGAAATGTGACGGGGAGACAGGATATGCCGACGCTTCTGCTCGACGGAACGCTGACCGCCGTTACGCCGATCGCGATCATCCTGCCGGGCAGCGAGGACAAGCGCACGCCGGCCGGCGCGCCGCGCAAGCGGATGCTGCGCGACGGCGTGATGGTCGATACGGCCTATGTGCCGCCGTCCAGCCTGCGCGGGCGCCTGCGCCATCTGCTCACCACCGAGGTGATGCGGTTGCAGCACGCGGCGGACGGAAGGGTGTTCACGCCGGAGGATTATATCGACACGGCGTTGGGCGGCGTGAAGGACCGCAAGGCGGAGGGCGACGATGAACGGCGCGTCGATCTGAAAGCGATCCGCGCGCTGCGCGCGCGCAACCCGGTCGTTTCGCTGTTCGGCTCCATGGTGTCCGCGGTGTCCGGCCGGCTGATGGTGGGGGACATGACCCCGGTCGATCCGGTGGCGGCGAGCGGCACCGGCCGGTCCGTGCGCGCCCATCCGTTCATGCGCAACCCCGCGGTGCTGGACCTGCTCGACCCGGCGCGCTTCGACGAGTTCACCCGGCTCAACGATCTGCGGACCGAGGCCAACCGGGCCGAGGACACGGCGCAGCGGACGCAGCGCGAATTGGCCCGCAAGAAGCGCGGCGGCGCGGCGCTGGAGGTGGTGCAGGCGCTGGAGGAACAGATCGCGGAGGGACAATCCCGGGCGAAGGCCGGATTCCAGCATGCCGGCGGGGCGGTGAACATCCAGCAGTTGCTGGACGGGTACGACGTGATCCCGGAAGGCACCGTAATGACGAACCGCATCCGCCTGATCGATGGAACGGAGGCGGAGGTGGCGCTGCTGCTGCTCGCGCTGGATCTGCTGGCGCGACGCCCGCTGATCGGCGGCCACATCGCCCACGGATGCGGCGAAATCGCGGGCTCGTGGCGGGCCCGGATCGGCGACGCGGGCGGCGTGGCGGACG
>JAKAZJ010000418.1 GCA_021826565.1 Pseudomonadota bacterium
GGCTCCGCCGGCGCCGCCAGCGGCGGCAGCGTCAGCAGCGGCGGGGAGGAGATCCTGCAAGGCCCCTCCGCCATCGCGCAAAACGAAACGATCCTGGCTGGCGGCCTGCAATATGTTTACAGCCGTAACACCACCACCGGTACCACCTTGTCCGGCGGCGGGGCGGAATTGCTGCTCTCGGGCGGCGTGGCCTCGGCCACGGTGCTGGACCCGGGCGGGCTACTGGTGGTGCTGCCGCACGCGACCGTGGTGGGCACGGTGGCGGCGGGCGGCACGCTCGTCACCTCGGGCGTGGTGCTGCTCAACCCCGGATCGGGCCTGACCGATCTCGGCGCCCACGAGACCGGCGCGACCGTATCCGCGGCCGCGCTTCAAAGCGCCACGGAATATGTCTGGTCGGGCGGGGTGGCGCAGGGCGATACCGTGGACCGGAACGGCTACCAGACCGTGCTGACCGGCGGCACCGCCATTGCGACGACCGTCATCAGCGGTGGGTTCCAGTACGTGTCCTCGGGCGGCGTGGCGCAAGGCGCCACCCTGGTCGCGGGCGGCGAGCAGTTCGTCTATTCGGGCGGCACCGCCATCGCCACCAGCGTGGTGTTGGGGGAGGCGCTGGTGTTCTCCGGCGGTCTCGCCAACGCCGCCACTCTGGCTGGCGCGGGCGCCTCCCTGATCGTCGGGGGCGTGGCCAGCGGCAGCGTCGTCAACACCAGCGCGCAGCTGGACGTCACGCTTACCGGCACCGCCGTCGCCACCACCGTCGGCAGCGGCGGAACCGAAGTAATCTCGGCCTTCGGCAGCGCGAGCGGGACCAGCCTGCTGGTCGGCGGGCGGATCGATCTCGCCGCGCTGGGCTTCGTCTCCGGCCAGACCTCGGCGCATATCAACGCCACCGACACGTTGATCGTGAACGCCGGCACCGCGACCTACACGCAGATTCTGAGCGGCAGCTATACGGGTGACACGCTCAATGCGGTGGCCGGTCCGCTCTCCGGCACCGACACGCTGCTGACCCTGCTCGCCCCCTGCTTCGCCGCCGGCACGCGCATCGCCACCGCTCGCGGCGAAATGGCGGTGGAGGCGCTGTGCGAGGGCGATCTGGTGCGCACCGCGACCGGCGCGCTCTGTCCGGTGCGCTGGATCGGCTGGCGGCGGGTTGATCTGGCGCGTCATCCCGCGCCGCGCCGGGTGCAACCGATCCGCATCCGTCCCGATGCGTTCGGCCCTGGACTGCCGGCGCGTCCGCTCGTGCTCTCGCCCGAGCACGCGGTGGCGTTGGACGGGCGGCTGGTGCCGATCCGTTTGCTGGTGAACGGCGCTTCGATCCGGCGCGATACCGAAACGTCCGATATCACCTATTTCCATGTCGAACTGGACCACCACGACCTGCTGCTGGCCGAGGGGGTGGCGGCGGAATCCTATCTCGATGCCGGCAATCGCGCCCAGTTCGAGAATGCCGGCCCGGTGCTGGCGCTGCATCCCGATTTCACCGCCGGCCACGCGCTGCGGGTGGCGGGTTCGTGCCTGCCGCTGGTCGATGCGCCGGCGGTGGTGGAGAAGCTGTGGCGACGCCTGGCGGACCGCGCCGCGGCGTTGGGCTGGGCGCTGCCCGCGCCCCCCGCCACCACCGATCAGCCGGACCTGCACCTGCTTGTGGAGGGGCAGCGCCTTCCCGCCACCGCGCGGGCCGGCGGCGATCACCTGTTCCTGCTGCCGCCCGGGACCCGAGCGGTCCAGCTGGTCTCGCGCGCGACGATCCCGGCCGACGCGCAGCCATGGCTGATCGATGAGCGCCGGCTGGGCGTGCTGCTGCGTGGGATCGGTCTGGATGGCGCCGGCCCACCTGCGCCGGCGTTGGATGATCCGGCGTTACGCGACGGCTGGTGGGCGCCGGAATGGCACGACGGCGCGCTGCGCCGCTGGACCGACGGCAACGCCCGGCTGCGGCTTCCGCCCCGGTCGGCGCCAGCGGTGCTGGTGATCGATGTGGCCGCCAGCTTGGACTATGCGCTGCCGCCGCCCGCGCGCCGGCCGATCCTATCGAGGTCGGGAAGATCGCCGCGCGCGGGGTAAACCGTGATGCACATCCTTGGTCGCCGTCGGGGCGCACGCGTCGATGGCGGCGCCCGCTACCGCCGTCTCGATCAGTGTGAAGACTCGTATCGAACGACCCTACTTCATGCTTTGGCCATGCCCTGGCCCGCCGGCAGGATCAGCAAGACCGCTGGCGGATCGGCGCTCAGCGCTACCCGCCCGTTCTGGGCACGAAGATAGGCGGCGATGGAGTCGGCCTCGGCCGCGGGCAACGCCGGCAGACCGTGCCAGATCAGGTGCAGCGCGCCGGGCAGGGCGGCGGCTTCCAGCGTGACCGCCGCGATTTCCGCGTCACGCAGGCCGAAGGCGATCGCGAGCAGCACCGCCCGCAGCCCGACCGGCTCGGCGGCGACCGCGGGGAGATCGGCGGCGAAGCGCGGCGTGATCCGCACTCGGGACCCGGCGGCGACGGCAAGCAGGGGCAGAAGACGGGAAAGCAACTCGTTGGGATCTACCGGTCCGGACGCGGCGGCGAGCGCGGTCAGCGCGGCGGCGAGCGCGCTGGCGCGGGTGACCGCGCCGCGCAGCCTGGTGGTGCGGGCGCGTATCGGGGCCGCGCCATCCTGCCGCTCCATCTGGTGATCCAGCAGGTCCAGGCTGCCGAGGAGCACCGCCAGGATGTTATTGAGGTCATGCCCCAGCGGGCCGGGCAGGCGGCCGGCGAGGCGCGCAAGCCAGGCCTCCGCCGGTTCCGTCACGGGCGCGGTGGGCGGTGGACGCCGCGCGGGTCCTCGGGCGGGTTGAAGGCCGGATGGCCGAGCGGGCCGGGGCCGGCTGCGCGCCAGGCGCGCAAGGCCCAGGTGACCGTCGGGAAGGCAAGCTCGGACCAGGGGATCTGGTCCCAGTCGAACAAAGCGGCTTCCAGGGTTTCTTCGCCGGCGGCGAAATGCGGCGCCGCGGCGTCGGCGAAGCGGGCGCGAAACAGGATCTGCACCTGGCCGATCCGGGCGATGCTGTAGATGCCGAGGATGCCTTCCAGGACGATTTCGGCCTCGGCTTCCTCGCGGGCTTCGCGCTGGGCGGCTTCCGCCACCGTCTCCCCGAGTTCCATGTAGCCGGCGGGGAGGGTCCAGAATCCGCGACGCGGCTCGATCGCGCGGCGGCAGAGCAGGATGCGATTGTCCTGGACCACCACGGCGCCGGCGACGATTTTCGGGTTGTCATAGGCGATGTGGCCACAATCCGGGCAGATCAGG
>JAKAZJ010000419.1 GCA_021826565.1 Pseudomonadota bacterium
CCGGGCGCGCGATCGCATGACCGACAAGATCGGGGCCGAAATCGGGGTCGGTCCAGCGCACCAGCACGGCGCGCGCCTCCGTATCGGGGGCGATCGCCAGGCGGCCCTCGGCGCGGGCGGCGGTGATGGCGGCGGCGATGCCCGAATCCGGTACCGGGCGGGCGGCCAGACCGCCGGGGACGGCGGCGGCGCGCAGCCGCAGATGGCGTTCCGCGGTGGCATGGTCCAGGCCGGAGACGAACATCATGTCCGTCATCCGCTTGGCGATGAAATTGACCGTCCGCTGGGCCAGCGCGCGCGGGCCGCCATCATACACCACCGGGTCGGGCAGGGTGGCGCCGGCGGGCAGGATCGGCGCCTGGTCGAACAACGGCTCGGGCGGGGGCGGCACGCTCATGCCGCGCGTCCGGCGGCCGGGGTGAAATAGCGCGCGGTCATGCCTTTCTGGTTTTCATAGAGCGAGCCTTGCAGCTTCGCCGGCGGCAGCGGCAGCCGCACCGGTGCCGGGGCCAGTCGTGGCGGGCGCGTCTGGCCCGCCACCATCAGCGCGTCGAAGGCTTCGATCCCGGCGGGAAAGCCCAGCAGCGGCCAGGCATCGGCGGCGCGGTACTGGAACAGCAGCAGGCGCCGGTCGCGCGCCGACAGATTGGGCGCCGAGCCATGCACCGCGCGCACGTGATGCACCGTGATCGATCCCGCCCGCCCGGTCAGCGGAATCGCGCTGTCATAGTCCACATCGCGCCGCGACGGGTCCATCGCGCCGCAGAACACACCGCCGGCGTGATGATCGAAGGTCGGGCCGGTATGGCTGCCGGGTACGATCAGCAGCGGGCCGTTTTCCAGTTCCATATCGTCCATCATCACCCCGACCGCGGCCAGGCGGTCATTGGTATGCGGATAGAACGCCCAGTCCTGATGCCATTCCACGGATGCGCCGAACCCGGCACATTTCATGTTCAGCTTGGCGGTGTCGAACCGCAGATCCGGTCCCCATAGATCGGCCAGCACGGCCAGGATGCGCGGATGGCGCGTCAGCGCCGCATAGACCGGGTGATGCTGATGTGCGGCCTTGATGCGGCGCACGCGGGGCTGGTCTTTTGTGTGGCTGTCTTCCAGATCGTAGATGTCGGTATGTTCGGTCAGGCCACGGGCGCGGGCGACGAAATCGTCCGTCACGGCGGATAGTTCGGCGATCTCCGCCCGGCTCAGCACGTCGGGGACGACGATCGCGCCGACGCGGTTATAGGTGTCGATCTCGGTCTGGCTCAGCATGGTTTCTCTCCCGCCCGGTGGCGTGGGAACGCTAGGCCGAAACCGCCGCCGCGGGAAAGGGCGTGGGCGCCGAGGCCCCCGCACCGCCACCCCCCCCTCGTCATGGCCGCGGGCTTGACCCGGCCATCTACCGCCGAATCTCGATGCGCGGATCGCCCCCAACCCCACCCGCGATCGGGAGAACCAGGATTTCTTTCGGTCCGTTAGGAGTTAATGAACTTTTATGTGGTCTTATCCCCCCGTGACCGACGCCCCGCCCGATCCCGTCCTCCTTCTCCTCAAGCTGATCGAGGATCTGTGCGCGACCATCGCCCAGGCGACCGGCCTGAACCTGTTCACGCGCCTGATGCTGATCCCGGTGCGCCGGAAGCTGCGCGGCATGGCGCAAGCGGTTGCCGAAGTGGCGGCGGATCGCGCCGCACGCGCCGCGGACCCGTCGCCGATCTTCGTCGGCTCGGATGAGACGCAATCGCGGCACCCCTGTTCGGATGCGCCGGCCCCACGAACCCTCGCCGCCGCCGCGCCCGTCGCGTCGCCATGGCGGGACCGCGGGCCGCAAGACCAGCATGCAGCGCTTCCGACCTTCGTTGCCGCCGCACGATCCGGCGATGACACCCAGGCCGGCCCGCACGCCGCGTCTGGCGCAGCCGCCGCGCCCGCGATGGCGGAAGCTGGCCGCTGTACTGTCCCCGAAAGTCAGGTCGTCCCGGCGCGAGAACCCGCCGCGTTCGTGCTGCCGCCTGAGGCGCGTAGCATCATGGCGCTGCGGTCGGCTGGCTTTGCTGCGCCTGACCCAGCCGTCGATCGAAAAGCTGATTTCGGGTGCGGGATTTTGCGCGTCCAAAACGTTGCGATACCGCAATAATATCCGCGCCTTTCCCCCCACCCTCGCGGCAAACCGCCGCCCGTCATGGCCAGTGCAAGGCCGGCCACGACGGGAGGAACGGGAGGGACGGGAGGCACGGGCCGGACGGTGGACCCGATGCCCGTCCGCAACGCCCTGGCTTGCCGCATGCCGCCATGCCCGGGCAGGATCGGCCACCACGCACAGAAGGCCCCCCCATGACCACACGCGCGATGATCACCGGTGCCGGCGGCGGTCTGGGCCGGGCCGTGGCGGACGCTCTGGCCGCGCGCGGCTGCCGGCTCGCTTTGGTGGATATCGATGCCGCCGCGCTGGACGCCGCCGTTGCCGATTGCGGACCGGGCGCCGTCGGTATTCTCTGCGACCTCGCCGCTCCGGACGGGCCGGCGCATGCGGTCGCGCGCGCCACCGCCGCGCTGGGCGGGCTCGATATCGTCGTGAACAACGCGGGCTTCGGCGAGGCGGTATCGTTCTTCGCGCTGGACGCCGCGCATTGGGACCGCACGCTGGCGCTCAATCTGCGCGCGGTCGCGCTGATCTGCTCGGCCGCGGGGCGGGTGATGCGTGCCGCGCGGTCCGGGCGGATCGTGAATATCACCTCCCCGGCTTCACGCATGGCGCTGCCCGATTACCTCGCCTATGCCGCCAGCAAGGCGGGGGTGGACGCGGTCACGCGCGCCGCCGCGCTGGCGCTGGCCCCGTTCGGCGTGGCCGTGACCTCGGTCGCGCCGGGGATGATGGACACACCGTTGCAACGTCTCACGGAACGGCAACTGGCCGCACTGGCCGGGCGCGACGATGTCGATGCGTTCCTGGCCGAGCGTACCGCGCGCATCCCGCAGGGGCGGCGCACCGATCCGGCCACGGTCGCGCGCGCAGTCGTGTGGCTCGCGCTCGACGCGCCGGACGCGGTGACGGCGGAGCGGCTGAACGTGAGCGGCGGGCTGGACCGGGACTGACCCTGAAGTCAGGTTTGCGGACCCGCGCCCACCCGGCCCGCGCCCACCAGCGCGAAGGCGCCCCAGAAGAACGGATGCGCCAGCGCGGCCGGCAGGGCATGGCCGGCGCCGTCGATCATTTCCAGTTGCGCCGCGCGCAGATCCCCCGCCAGCCCGCCCGACCCGCCGGCGGCGTAGCGGCGCAAGG
>JAKAZJ010000420.1 GCA_021826565.1 Pseudomonadota bacterium
TAGGCGGACATAGTGGCGGGGGTCCCCAGCCGCTCGACTGCCTCGCGGACGGTGGGGTCCAGCGCGGCGGCGCCGCTTTTCAGATCGGCCACGATCTGGTGGCGCATTCTGGGGTCCCAGAACTTGCGCAGATGCTCCTCCACCCCGGCGACGGCCGCGTCGTGCGGGCGGCTGGCGAAGAACTTGCCGATCTGGTTGGCCATGTAGGCCAGGCGCTCAGGCGACATGGCGGGCACTCTCCGGCGCGGTAATGCGATGCGGATGGGTGAAGATCTCGAACCCGTCGGTGCGCGCGATGCCGATCAGGGTGATGCCAGCGGCCTCCGCGACGCGGATGGCCAGCGCGGTGGGGGCGGAGACGGCGACCAGCACCGGCGCGCCGATCATCGCCGCCTTCTGCACCAGCTCGACCGAAAGCCGCGATGACAGCAGCACGATGCCGTCCCCCGCCGCCCGTCCGGCGCGGGCGAGATGGCCGGCGAGCTTGTCGAGCGCGTTGTGCCGCCCGACATCTTCCCGCAGCGCCACCAGCCCCTCGGCTTGGGTCCAGAACCCGGCGGCATGGGTGGCGCGCGTCGCCGCGTTCAGACGCTGCGCCGGCCCGAGGCTGGCGGCGGCGGCGGCGATCTCGCCGGCCAGGAAGCGCGGTTCGGCGGCAACCCGCGGCGGCGGGCGCGCGGCGGCGGCGAGACTCTCGATGCCGCACAGCCCGCAGCCGCCCGGTCCGGCGAGGTGGCGCCGGCGGGTCTCGGCGGCGGCGGCGCGCTCGGGCGGGAGCCACATCCGCAGTTCGATCCCGCCCTCGGCGGCGACGATGGCGCATTCGCCGATCTGATCCGGCGCCGTGACGATCCCCTCGGTGAGGCTGAACCCCATTGCGAAATCCTCCAGATCGGCGGGGCTCGCCATCATCACCGCCAGGGTGGCGCGGTTGTAGGTGAAGGCGATCGGGGTTTCCTCGGCGACCGCGCGCCGCCCCGACGCCAGCGCGCCGTCGCGCCACAGCGTGC
Source organism: Pseudomonadota bacterium (assembly GCA_021826565.1). The sequence continues at coordinate 1,011 of JAKAZJ010000420.1, forward strand.
GCGGCAGCGAGCGGGCCGGATCGGGGATGCGCGGGTCGGTCACTTGGCCGGCACCGCCTCGATCCGCCGGCTGCGTTCGGCCATGACGCGGTAGCTCTCCTGCCAGTCGGTCGGGCCATTGGCCGGCGAGACCTGCACCGCGGTCACCTTGTATTCTGGGCAGTTCGTCGCCCAATCGGAATATTCGGTGGTGACCACGTTGGCCTGGGTCTCGGGGTGGTGGAAGGTGGTGTAGACCACCCCCGGCGCCACCCGGTCGGTCACCTTCGCGCGCAGGGCGGTGGCCCCGGCGCGGGAGGCGAGGCGCACCAGATCGCCGTCGCGGATGCCGCGCTCCTCGGCGTCGTGCGGGTGGATCTCCAGCACGTCCTCGGCGTGCCACAGCGTATTGTCGGTCCGGCGCGTCTGCGCGCCGACATTGTACTGGCTCAGGATGCGCCCGGTGGTCAGCAGCAGCGGGAAGCGCGGGCCGGTGCGCTCGTCGGTGGGGATGTATTCGGTCACCACGAACAGCCCTTTGCCGCGCACGAAGCCGGTCTCGTGCATGGTGGGGGTACCTTCGGGCGCGGCCTCGTTGCACGGCCATTGCACCGAGCCCAGCCGATCGAGCTTGGCGTAGCTCACCCCCGCGAAGGTCGGCGTGGTGCGGGCGATCTCGTCCATGATCTGTCCGGGGTCGGTGTAGGTCCAGCCGCATCCCATGGCGTTGGCGATCAGCTGGGTGATCTCCCAGTCGGCGTAGCCGTTGCGCGGCGCCATCGCCCGGCGCACCCGCCCGATCCGCCGTTCGGCGTTGACGAAGGTGCCGTCCTTCTCGAGGAAGGTCGAGCCGGGCAGGAAGACATGCGCGTAATTGGCGGTCTCGTTGAGGAACAGGTCCTGCACGACGACGCACTCCATCGCCGCCATCGCCGCGGCGACGTGCTGGGTGTTGGGGTCGGACTGCACGATGTCCTCGCCCTGGACGTAGAGGCCCTTGAAGCTGCCGTCCAAGGCGGCGTCGAACATGTTGGGAATCCGCAGGCCCGGCTCCGGGTCCAGCGCGACACCCCATTCGCGTTCGTAGATTGCCCGTACCTCGGGGCGCGAGATGTGGCGATAGCCGGGCAGTTCGTGCGGGAAGCTGCCCATGTCGCAGGAACCCTGGACATTGTTCTGCCCGCGCAGCGGATTGACCCCGGTGCCGGGCTTGCCCACGTTGCCGGTGGCCATGGCCAGATTCGCCAGCCCCATCACCGCGGTGCTGCCCTGGCTGTGCTCGGTGACGCCGAGACCGTAATAGATCGCCGCCCGCCCGCCGGTGGCAAACAGGCGCGCGGCGGCGCGGATCGTCTCCGCCGGCACGCCGGTCAGCGCCGCCACCGTCTCCGGGCTGTTGCGCGGCTCGGCCACGAAGGCGGCCCATTCGGCGAAGGCCTCGGCATCGCAGCGCGCGCGCACATAGTCCTGATCGACCAGCCCCTCGGTCACGATCACATGCGCCAGCGCGTCCAGCATCGCCACGTTGGTGCCGGGGCGCAGCGGCAGGTGGTGCGCGGCGGCGATATGCGGCGTGCGCACCAGATCGATCCGGCGCGGATCGATCACGATCAGCTTGGCTCCCTCCCGCAGCCGGCGCTTGAGGTGGGAGGCGAACACCGGGTGCCCGTCGGTCGGGTTGGCGCCCATCACCAGCACCACGTCGGCGTGATCGACCGAATCGAAATCATTGGTCCCGGCCGAGGTGCCGAAGGTGGTCGCCAGCCCGTAGCCGGTGGGCGAATGGCAGACCCGGGCGCAGGTATCGGTGTTGTTGTTGCCGAAGCCGGCGCGGGCCAGCTTCTGCACCAGATAGGTCTCCTCGTTGGTGCAGCGCGAGGAGGTGATGACGCCGATGCTGTCCTTGCCCAGGCGCGCTTGCAGGCGGCGGAACTCGGCGGCGACATGGGCGATGGCTTCGTCCCACGACACTTCGCGCCAGGGATCGGTGATCTTCGCGCGCAGCATGGGCTTGAGGATACGGTCCCGATGCTGGGCGTACCCCCAGGCGAAGCGGCCCTTGACGCAGGAATGGCCGTGATTGGCCTGGCCCGACTTGGTTGGCACCATGCGCACCACCGTCTCGCCCTGCATCTCGGCGCGGAAGCTGCATCCGACGCCGCAATAGGCGCAGGTGGTCTCCACCGCCCGTTCCGGCTGGCCGAGGGAAACGACGGATTTTTCGATCAGCGCCCCGGTCGGGCAGGCCTGCACGCAGGCGCCGCAGGAGACGCATTCCGAATGCAGGAACG
>JAKAZJ010000421.1 GCA_021826565.1 Pseudomonadota bacterium
ATAACCGCGACAATCCTTCGGCCGTGCCGCATAGACCGTGCACATGCGGTCCTCGCCCAGGAACTGACACGTATCGTACCCGGCTTTGATCCGCTTTGCGCCGCGCCGGGTGCGCGCGACGATGTGGCGCCGCTCGAACTCCGGCACCGTCAGCCCCAGGAAACGGGCCAGGCGGCGGATGTCTTCCCGGCTCACGTCCACATAGCCCGCCATGCGGCAGCACAGGCTGGGACAGCGCAGGCAATCCAGTTTGGAGTCGGTCATACCGCGTTTCTGCCACGCCTCCCCGGGTTGCGACAGGGTCGAGGATCGTGGGCAGTGTCTCGGTTTGCGCGACACCCCACACCACCAGCGGATATGCCTTGCCTTCGCCACGATGCAGGCGGGTAATAAGCGTCGGATCACCGCCAGCCCCTTCCCCCGCCCCTGCCCCCCATGATGATGCGCAAGGCCCCGGCCGTTCCGGGATCCGCGATGCAAGCCTCGCTTGCCGGTCCTCCCGCCGCCACCATTCCCCCGCTCGCGCGGCAACGCGCGATGTTTGCGGTCCTGTGCTTCGTCTGGGGCACCACGTGGCTGGCGATGAAGATCGGCATCGCCACCGTCCCGCCGGGGCTGTTCGCCGGCACGCGCTGGGTGATCGCCGGTCTCGCGCTGCTCGCCTGGCGGCGCGCGCAGGGTCATCACATCGGCATCCCGCGCCGGTTGTTCCCGCGCCTGCTGATCGCCTCGATCCTGCTGATCTCATGCAACCAGGTGATCCAGCTCTACGGATTGCGCTACGTGCCGGCGGGGCTGGCAACCGTGATTTCCTCGGCGCTGACGCCGATCTCGCTGCTGGGCTTCGGCGTGATGGCGGGACAGGAACGCTGGTCCGCCCGCCAGGGTGCGGCACTGGTGCTGGGGATCGGCGGAATCCTGGTTCTGTTCGGGCCGAAGGCGCTGGCGGGCACGCTCGGCTGGCGCGAACTGGCCGGGGCCGGCGGCGTGATTATCGGCACGCTCTGCTACTCGGCCGGCTCGATCCTGGCGCGGCCGATGATGCGGACCGTGCCGCCGGCCGATGTCGCGGCGATGACCAATCTGCTCGGCGGCGGGCTGCTGCTGGCCGGGTCGCTGTTGTTCGAGCCGGGATCGCTGGCCGCGGCCACCAGCCTGGACTGGGGCTGGCCCGCTTTCGGGGCGTGGCTTTACCTGCTGCTGCCCGGCTCGCTCGGCGCGACCATGATCTATTGGCTGCTGGTGCGCGACTGGGGCGCCAGCCGCACCGGCACCTATGCGTTCGTCTCCCCGGTGGTCGGCGTGGTGGCCGCCATGCTCCTGTTCGGCGAGCATGTGGGCCTGGCCGATATCGCCGGCATGACGCTGATGCTGGGGGCGGCGGGGATGGTGCTGCGGCGCTGATCTCGGCGGCGGTGCCGGCCTCTGCTACACGCCGCGGATGGACGCCGTCTTCCCCGCTGGCCTCCCGGCCGCCGCGCCGTTGGCCGAACCCTCCACCCGCGCCCTGATCGCGCGGCTGTGGCGGGAGGATCTGCGCGTCCACCTGCCGCAGCTGCTGCTGATCCTGCTGCTGACCACGGTCATGGCCGGGGCGACCGCGCTCTACCCGGTGGTGATCGACCACGCCTTCGCCATGTTCACCGCCAAGGACGCCCGCATCCTGTATCAGGTGCCGGCGCTGGTCGTGGTGGTCACCGGGATCAAGGCGCTGGCGCAATACACCCAGAACGTGGCGGTGCAGCGCACGGTCCTGCGCGTCATCCGCGGTCTCCAGCTGCGCATGTTCGCCCATCTCACCAACGCCGATCTCGCGCGCGTGGAACGCGAGGCCCCGGCCCAGCTCGCCGCCCGCTTCACCACCGATGCCACCGTGATCCGCGACGCGCTGACCCGGGCGGTGAACGGCCTGGCCGACGGGCTGACCCTGATCGGGCTGATCGGCTCGATGCTGTATCTGGACTGGGAACTCTGCCTGATCGGCGCGGTGCTGTATCCGCTGGCGGCGATCCCGATCCAGCGCATCGGCAAGCGCGTCCGCCGCGCCTCGGGCGGGATGCAGGAACGTATGGGCGAAGCGGCGGCGATGCTGAACGAAAGCTTCGCCCAGGCCCGCACCGTGCGCGCCTATGGCCTGGAATCCGCCGAGACCGAACGTGCCGACCAGTCCTTCGCCGCGCTCTATCGCGCGCTGTTGCGCATGAGCCGCTCGCGCGCCGCAGTGGACCCGGTGCTGGAAGTGCTGGGCGGGGCCACGGTGGCGCTGGTGATCGGCTTCGCCGGCTGGCGCGCCGCCGCGGGCGGGCATTCGATCGGCAATTTCACCGGTTTCGTCGCCGCCCTGCTGATCGCCTCGCGCCCGCTGCGCGCGCTGGGCACGCTCAATGCCGCGGCGCAGGAGGGGCTGGCCGGATTGGTCCGCGTGTTTGCCGTGATCGACGAACCGCCCGGCATCGCCGACCGCCCGGGCGCGCGTGCGCTGCCCGCCGGGCGCGGCGAGGTGGTGTTCCAGGACGTCGCCTTCGCCTACGCCGATGGCCGCGCCGGGCTGGAGGGACTCAGTTTCACCGCCGCCCCCGGCACGACGGTGGCGTTGGTCGGACCCTCGGGCGCCGGGAAATCCACCGCGCTCGCCTTGATCCCGCGCCTGCATCAGGCGACCGCCGGGGTGGTGCGGATCGACGGGGCGGATGTGCGCGACATCCAGCTTGCCTCGCTGCGCGGCGCGATCGCCTATGTCGGCCAGGATGCGCTGCTGTTCGACGACACGATCGCCGCCAATATCCGCATGGGCCGGCCGGATGCGTCCGACGCCGCGTTGCACGCCGCCGCGCTGGACGCCGCCGCCGGGTTCATCGCCGACCTGCCGGAGGGCTTCGCCACCCGCGTCGGCCCCGGCGGGCAACGCCTGTCCGGCGGGCAGCGCCAGCGCGTGGTGCTGGCCCGCGCGCTGCTGCGCAACCCGCGCATCCTGCTGCTGGACGAGGCAACCAGCGCGCTGGACACGGAATCCGAGGCCGCCGTGCAGGTGGCGCTGGCGCGGCTGCGACAGGGGCGGACCACGATCGTGGTGGCGCACCGGCTGTCCACCGTGCGCGACGCCGACCTGGTGGTGGCGATGAACGCCGGACGCGCGGCGGAACAGGGCACCCATGCCGCGTTGCTGAGCGCCGGGGGATTATACGCCCGCCTGGTCCGCAGCCAGATGCTGGCGGCGTAGCGCTGCGTCCCGACAGGGGGTGGCCTGGAGCCGGCCATAACGGGACGTCCATAATGCCG
>JAKAZJ010000422.1 GCA_021826565.1 Pseudomonadota bacterium
GCTTCTAGCCCGGGGTTGGCCCAGGAGCAAGGCGAGCGGGGAAAATGAGGGGCGGGTGGCGGCTGCGGCCGGCTGTCGCGCGATGCTAGAACCATCGGATGGATGCCCTGACGCTGTTCGGTCTGTTCGCGGTTTCGGCGATGCTGGTGTGCTACGCGCTGGAACACCGCAGCCACTGGTTCGTGCTGTTGTTCGCCGCCTCCTGCGCGCTGGGGTCGGCGTACGGGTTTCTGCAAGGCGCCTGGCCGTTCGGGCTGGTGGAGGCGATCTGGTCGGTCGTCGCGTTGCGGCGCTGGCGCCGCACGCGCGCTTGATCTGCGTCAATGCCCGCCGCCTGCCCGCCGCGCAGCCTTGGGTCCGGAACGAAGCCAGGGAGACGATCATGCGCCTCTGCGACATTCTCGTGGTGCTGGACCCGACCGCGGCGGCAGACCCGCATCTGACGGTGGCGCTCGCGCTCGCCACGCGGCACGGCGCGCGCGTCACCGGTTTCTGCCCGCTCGATCTGATCGAGACGCCGCGCGCGGCGCTGGCCCTCGCCGGCTACAGCGAGGCGATGATGGCCGAGCAGGAGCAGCCGAACCCGATCGTGCCGCCCACTCGGTCCGAGGCGGTGTTCGACGCCGCCGTGGCGGCCGCGGCGGTGGACGGGGTCTGGATCGGTGGCGCCGCCGATCCGCCCGCGGCCCTGATCCGCCTGGCGCATCACGCCGACCTGGTGGTGTTCCGCCAGCCCGATCCGGCCAACCCGCGCGCCGCGCGGATCGGCGAGCTGATCGAGCAGGTGTTGCTGCACTCCGGCCGCCCGCTGCTGCTGATCCCCTATGCCGGGCGGTTTACCGCGCTGGGGCGCAACGTGCTGATCGCCTGGACCGAAACCCGCGAGGCCGCCCGCGCCGTGCATGACGCCCTGCCGCTGCTGGCCGACGCCGCGCTGGTCACCGCCCTGACCCTGCTGGCCCCGTCCCAGGCTGGCCCCGACGCCATCCCGCCGGCGGCCGAACTGGTCCGCCATCTGGAACGCCACGGCATTCACGCCGTCGCCGCGCGCAGCGTGACCGAAGACATCCCCGACGCCGACGCGCTGCTGTCCTATGCCTGCGATCTCGGCGCCGATCTGCTGGTGATGGGCGGCTATGGGCATTCGCCATTGCGTGAGCGGCTGCGCGGCGGGGTGACGCGCTCGCTGTTGCGGCATATGACGCTTCCGGTGCTGATGTCGCACTGAGCGCGGCCCGCCGGGCCGCCAGAGGAGGCCCCATGGTCGAGGATGCCCGCGAGCGGGCCCAGAAGCTCGCCGACACGTTACAGGAACGCGGCCACACGGCGCCGGCCACCGAACTCGGCCGCGCCGCCGGCGCGGTGGCCGCGGTGGAACACGTGTTCCTGCGCGGCCTGCGCGACGCGCTGCAAAGCGCGCTGACGGCGATCGAGGCGATCGATCCGGTCAGCGCCGGCGCGATCGACGAGCTGCGTCTGGAAGTGGACAAGCGCCTGGGGCCGCACGTCCCATGAGCCGGATCGCCTATGTCAACGGACGCTATCTGCCGCTGCGCGCGGCGGCGGTGAACGTGGAGGACCGCGGCTACCAGTTCGCCGACGGTATCTACGAGGTGATCCATCTCTACGACGGCCGCATGATCGATGCCGGGCGCCATCTGGACCGGCTGGATCGGTCGCTGCGCGAGCTTCGCCTGCCCGCGCCGATGACGCGCAGCGCGCTGGTTCAGGTGCTGACCGAGGTCGCGCGCCGCAACCGGGTGCGCGAGGGGCTGATTTATATGCAGATCACCCGCGGCGTCGCCCGGCGCGATCACGGCTTCCCCAATCCGCCGCCGCCCCCCGCCTTGGTGGTCACGGCGCGGCGCACGCCGCCGTTCCCCAAAACCGCCGAGGCGATCGCCACCACCGCCGTCACCGTGCCCGATCAGCGCTGGGCGCGCTGCGACATCAAGACCGTGGGGCTGACCGCCAATGTGCTCGCCCGCCAGGCCGCGCGCGACGCGGGCGCCGGCGAGGCGATCCAGTACGACGCCGCCGGGATGGTCACCGAGGGCGCTTCGTCCAATGTCTGGATCGTCGATGCGGCGGGACATCTGCGCACGCGCGGGCTCGATTCCGCGATCCTGCCCGGCTGCACGCGCGCCGCGCTGATCGCGCTGCTGGACGGATCGGGCGTGACGCTGGACGAACGCGGCTTCGGCCTGGCCGAGCTGCGCGGCGCGCATGAAGCGTTCGTCACCAGCGCTACCAGCTTCGTGAAGCCGGTCACGCGGATCGACGGTGCCGCGGTCGGCGACGGCACGGTGGGGCCGGTGACGCGGCTGCTGTTCCAACGCTTCGCCGCCCATGTGCGCGGCGATGGCCGCAACTCGGTGTCCGGCTAGACGGGCCAGGGGACGGGCGCATCCAGGGTAGCGGGCAAGCCGGCAGGCGCGCTATCAAAGCTCATGCGCCTCGATTGCCCCGCCTGTGCCGCGAGCTACGATGTGCCGGACGCGCTGCTCGTCGGGCGGCGGGTGGTGCGCTGCGCCCGCTGCGCCCATCAATGGTCTTCCGACGCGCCGATGCCGGCGTTGGCGGTCCCGTTCACCCAGCCGGAGCCGGCGCGGCACCCGGAGCCGTTGGCCGAGGCGGCGCCGCGTGCCCCGATCGCCGCCGAGCGCCTGACGCCGCTTCGCGTCGCGGCACCCTCGGCGCGCGGATTGCGGCTCGCCTGGGCCGGCAGTCTGGCGCTGTTGGCGGCCTCGATCGTGCTCGGCTTGGCGCTGCACCGGCCGATCGCGCGGGTCTGGCCGCCCAGTCTGCGTCTTTATGCCGCGCTCGGCCTGGCGCGCTGACCCCGGAGCAAGCGATGTATCTTCCCGACGCTTTCCGCCAGGACGACCCGGCGACGCTGCACGCGGCGATGGCGGCGGCGGGGCTGGCGATTCTGGTCACGCTGGGCGCGGACGGGCTCGCCGCCAGCCATGTGCCGCTGCTGCTGGACCCGGACCCGGCGCCGCTCGGCACTTTGCGCGGGCATCTGGCGAAACCTAATCCGCAAGGACGTGGCGCCCAGGGCGACGCTCTGGTGATCTTCACCGGCCCGGACGGCTACATCACGCCCAGCTGGTACGAAACCAAGCGCCGCACCGGCGCGGTGGTTCCCACCTGGAATTACGTCGCGATCCACGCCACCGGCCCGATCACCTTCTTCGCGGACACCGAGCGGCTGCGCGCCATCGTCACCCGCCTGACCGAACGCCATGAGGCGCCGCGCGCCGCGCCCTGGG
>JAKAZJ010000423.1 GCA_021826565.1 Pseudomonadota bacterium
TCACGGCGGTATTCGTGGCGGTGCACGCGCCGGAGAAACTGGCCTATCCGCCCGGATTCCTGGACGTGACGGTGATGGCGCTGGGCGCGGCCTGGCTGCGGCTGCGCTACCGCTCGATCCGGCCGGCGGTGGTGCTGCATATCCTGTATAATTTCGGCGTGGTCGCGGCGGCGATGCTGCTGCATTAGCCGGCGAGACCCGGCCATCCACCTGCGAGGCCGCCCGCCCACCCCATCCCCATCGGGGTCTCACTGCCCCGAGCGGGTCCCCCGGACCGTGTCGCGCGCCCACACCCCGAAGATCACCGCCAGCGCCCCGGCAAGCGTGAACCAGATCACCGCATAGACCAGGTGATGGTTGGGCGGACGCGGCAAGTGGCGCGCGGGAATCGGGAAGCCGCGTTCGCCCGGTGCCGGCAGCGCGATCAGGACGAACGGGGCGACCTGCGGCAGCCCAACCATCCGCGCGATTTCCGCCGGGTCCAGGACGAAGATATGGCGCCGGCGCGGTTCGGCGCGGGGGGTGAACAGGCCCGGGTGCTCGGCGTGCCAGACGAAGCCCGCCACGGTGACGCGCCCGCGCGGCCAGTGGATATGGCCCGGGAAGGACAGCGGCACCCAGCCGCGATCGACCAGAACCGGCGGACCATGCGCGCGTTCCAGCGGCACGATCAGTTCCGCCCCCATGGCCGGTCCTTGCGGCGGGTCGCGCACGATGGCGCCGAAATGCACCGCCAGGCTCGGGCGGAACCGGCCGGTGATCGCGACTTTCACGAACGGGCCGGGATGCGGCGGCAGCGGGATCGGCGGCGCCGCCTCGGCCGCGGCGATGCGCGCCAGGATGCGTTCCTTCCAGGCCAGCCGGCGCACCTGCCAGAATCCCAGCGACAGCAGGATCGCGATCATCACGGCTGACATGATCGCGGGGAACAGCAACCGCCGGGCCAGCGATGGAGGCACCCGCCTGGGCATCGCCGTGGGTCGCCCCGCCCCGCCCGTCATGGCCGGGCCTGACCCGGCCATCTACCCGGATGGCCACCCGCGCCCTGCGCGCCAGGGTGAATGGCCGGGTCACGTCCGGCCAGGACGAGGACGCGCCGCGATCCGGCCGTTGCGGCGCAAGTCACGTTATTGCCCCATCGTCTCGCTGCGATAGCGGAACTGGATCGCGACCAGCGCGGCCTTCGCCGGGCGCATCAGGGCCACCGCGAGCGGCGGCGAGATCACCGCCAGCACCACCACGTAAACCCAGATCGGCGGGTCGAAGCGGAACTCCATCCAGAACGCCAGGATCACCAGGATCGGGCCGAGCACGAACATCACGCCCACCGGCGCGCCATCCCCGGCATCGGCGCCGCGCAGGTCCAGGCCGCAGATCTCGCAGCGATCACGGATGGTCAGCAGCCCGGCGAACAGCCGCCCCTGGCCGCAGCGTGGGCACCGGCCGCGCAGCGCCACCGACAGCAGGGACGGCGCCGAGCCGGACCACGGCGCCGGGTCGCTCATTTGGCGACGATCGCGCTGGCTCCCCAGACATAGACGCAGGTGAACAGGAACAGCCACACCACATCGACGAAGTGCCAGTACCAGGCTGCCGCCTCGAAGCCGAAATGACGTTCCGGGGTGAAATCGCCGCGCCGCGCGCGGAACCAGCAGACCGCGAGGAAGCAGGTGCCGACGATCACGTGGAAGCCGTGGAAGCCGGTGGCCAGGAAGAACACCGACGGATAGATGCCGCCACCGACGAAATGGAACGGCGCATGGGTGAACTCCCACGCCTGGAAGCCGGTGAATGCGGCACCCAGCAGGATCGTCAGGCCGAGCCCGGTCACCAGACCCTTCTGATCGCCCTCAAGCAGGGAGTGATGCGCCCAGGTCACGGTGGTGCCGGACAGCAGCAGGATCATGGTGTTGAGGATCGGCAGGTGGAACGGGTCGATCGAGTGGATCCCCGGCGGCGGCCAGATCGGATGGACCAATCCGGCAACGTTGGAGGGGAACAGCGCGAAGTTGAAGAACGCCCAGAAGAACGCGACGAAGAACATCACCTCCGACGAGATGAAGAACATCATCCCGTAGCGCAGCCCGAGGCGGACCACCGCGGTGTGGACCCCCGGGGCACGGCTTTCCGCCAGGATCGAGCGCCACCAGAAGAACATCGTGCCCAGCGCCAGCACGGTGCCGATCGCCAGCATGATGTAGTTGCCATAATGCGCGGCGAAGATGATGCCGAGCACGATGCACAGCGCGCCGACGGCGCCGACGATCGGCCAGGGGCTGGGATCGACCAGGTGGTAAGGCTGTTTCAGCCCGGAATTTCTAATGACGGCGGCGCCGTGCGCGTGATCGCTCATGCCCGACCTGTTCTCTCCGAAACCCCGCAGACGGGGGCGCTCGCGGCTAGGGCCGAGGAAACCGCCCCGGCACGGGCCTCTATTTTCCCCAATTCGCGGCCCGGTTCAAGGGGCTTCCGCGGGTCACGCGGGACGATACCGCCTTGACACCGGGCGCCGGGCGGCCTTTCTACGCCGCTCGCGCGCGGATGGCGGAGGGGTGTAGCTCAATTGGCTAGAGCGCCGGTCTCCAAAACCGGAGGCTGGGGGTTCGAGACCCTCCACCCCTGCCAGTTCGCCGGCGCGAGGACGACCGGATGAATGGAAGGATGACGGCGCGTGGCGGTTAACCCGTTGAAATTTCTGCGCGAGGTGCGGACCGAGGTCGGTCGCGTGACCTGGCCCGGACGCAAGGAGACGGCAGTGACCACCGGGCTGGTGCTCGGCATGGTTGCGATCACGTCCGTGTTCTTCTTTGGCGTCGATCAGATCATCGGCCTCGCGGTGCGCGCCCTGTTCGGCGCGGCGAGCGGGAGCTAGGGCGGGACAATGGCAAAGCGCTGGTACGTGGTGCACGTCTATTCGGGCTTCGAAAAGAAGATCGCCGAACAGATCAAGGAACAGGCGGCCCAGAAGGGGCTGGCCGAGCAGTTCGACGAAGTGCTGGTCCCGTCCGAGGAAGTGGTGGAACTGCGCCGCGGCCAGAAGGTCAACGCGGAGCGCAAGTTCTTCCCCGGCTACGTGCTGGTGAAGATGGAACTGTCCGACGACGCCTGGCATCTGGTCAAGGACACGCCGAAGGTCACCGGCTTCCTGGGGACCCGCAACAAACCCTCGCCGATCACGGAAGCCGAGGCGGAACGGATTCTCAAACAATCCAAGGAAGGCGTGGAGCATCCGCGCCCGGCGGTGTTGTACGAGATCGGCGAGCAGGTGCGC
>JAKAZJ010000424.1 GCA_021826565.1 Pseudomonadota bacterium
ATGAATCGTACCGTACCGCGTCGTGTCTAGAGGTTTTTCCTCCAGCCAGGGCTTATCCTGATGCCTATGGGGCTTGACCCGGCCATCCGCCCCCGATCGTCCGTGCACCGATTGGGAGACCGGGTGAGAGGCCGCCCTTGCCGTGCCCGCGGAGCAGGTTCTATTGCTTTATCGTAATATTTAGGACACGCGTATCCCCGGCGCGCGATCAGGCTTCCGGAAGCGGCTTGCCCATGCGGAGCAGGAAATGCAGATCGGCCCGCCGTGGTGGGTGCCAGCGGCGGCGCCGGGGGCGGGGTTGGCGCGGGGCCCGTGGCGGGCGGGGCGGCAGGACGCCGTGGGGAAACTCCACCGCCAGCATCCGGCACAGCGGACGCAGCAGCGCCACCAGCCGGGGCGAGGCGGCGAGCAGCGATCCCAGCTCCGGGTCGTACATCAAATGTTGCAGCTGCGCGATGGCGCCGTTGACGTTGAGGCTGAGGCCCGCCAGCCATTTGCCGCGGCTGGGCACGCGCACGGCCTGCGAGAGCGGGAGCGCGGGGCGGCGGGCGGGGGCGGGCCTGGCCCATTTCGGGAGCGGGTTCTGGCGCGGGTTCGGGTCCGGGTCCGGGTCCTGGGGCGGAACCTGGGCCGGGTTCGGGGCCGCGACCTGGGGCGGCTCTTGGGGGGCGGCGGCGAGCGGGGGCTGCTTGCGGTTGTAGGCGCGGAGCGGGGCGTCCACCCCGAACGCCGCCAGATGCGCGAGCAGCGCGGCGAACCGCCGGACCATCTTGTTGAACCGACGTTGCAGCCGGAACGTCAGCGGCCCGGCGATCTGGCGCCGGGCGCCGCATTCCCCGATGCCTTGGAGCAGGAACGCCACGATCTGGGCGAAGCGCACGGCCAGGGGGTGGGATGCGGCGTCGGTCACGGACGCACTATGGCGGGGAAATCGCTAAGATCGGGTTAACCGGGCGGGCGAACCCCGCGCTGCGCGGGGGCATCGAGGCCGCGGCGTGGGCCAGCGGCCGGCGGCGGGATGCAACGCGACGGGAGAAGACGGTCGCGCGGGAGGGGCCGGTGGGCGCGGCGGTCGATTTGCCGCCCCGTGCGGGCCTCGTGCGGGGAAGGAGGACAGGCCCGCGGGATCCGACTCGCCGGGGTGGACCGAATGCGGTCCTCCGGGGGGCCGATGCTCATTGCGCCGAGCATGGTCGGTCCGCGGCAGAAGCTGCCAGTCCCGGTGAGCCCGCCGGATGGCGGGATTTGGCCGGGAGGAGGGCGGCGAATTGGGGAAGATCGGCCGGAAAGGCGGAGGCTTCACGCGGCGGGGCCAGCGGCGGCTCTCGACCGGAGGCAGGCCCTGGACACTTTCCGGATCCACTCGGAAAGCGGACATCGCGCTGGCGCATTAAGCCTCGCATTTGACCTTCGAACATGATTAATGTGTATCACATGGACAACTTGTCACTTGAGGACAAGATTATTCATGTTATTCCCTAGTCTCACTTATGGAGGCGATGCCGCCTTCGGGGGAAAGGAGGCAGCACATGATGGACTTGGCCCGCACCCGGCACGCCACACAGCGACATCAAGGACGGACGACTCCGGCCCTCTTCGAGGCGCTTCTTCTAGATCACGGCAGCCGACTCCGTCGGCACCGCGCCGACGTGGTCTTTCTCGATAAAGCCGCGCGCAAGCGGCTGCGGGAGGAGCTTGGCGGCGATCGCGGTCTGCGACTCTCCGAGCGCTGGACCAACAGCTATCTCGTCGTCGCTGACAGCGGCCAGATCATCACCACGGCTCGGCGGAACCGCCGAATCAAGCAGTCGTAAGCTGTCCCCTTCACCACGCAACCTGCAAGGACGTAACCGAAATCATGGCTTATATCAGTCTCCCTGATCTGGATAATTTTGCGTCCGTTCTGAAAAGTTCGGACACCGCAGCGCTCAGCCCCTCTCTCACCCTCGCCCAAGAAGGGCGGATCACCGTGCAGTGGGCGCCCTTCGACCATACGCCGTCGACAGCGCGCCTCGTTCTCGTCGGCATCACTCCCGGTCTGGCGCAGGCCCGGAACGGCCTGCGTGCCTTCCGCGACGCCCTGAAACGCGACCTGCCGCTGCCGGATGCGCTGCGCCAAGCCAAGCTGGCCGGCAGCTTCAGCGGTCCGATGCGCGCCAACTTGGTCGCCATGCTCGACCACATCGGCGCGCAACGCGCCCTCGCGGTGCCGAGCTGCGAAGTGCTGTTCGACCGGGCCCACGAGCTGGTGCACTTCACCTCGGCCCTGCGGTACCCGACGTTCATCGATGGCGCAAACTACAACGGCAATCCCGATATGCTGCGCCATCCGGTCCTACGGCAGATGGTCGAGACGTTTCTCGCCGCTGAGGCGCGGGCGCTCCCAAAGGCGCTTTGGCTGCCGCTCGGCCCGAAGCCAACCGCGGCCCTGCGCCACCTGGTCGCGCTCGGTGCCCTGCCGGCCGCACAGGTGCTCGAGGGAATGCCGCACCCGAGCGGCGCCAATGCCGAGCGGATCAGCTTTTTCCTCGGCCGCAAGGACCGCGCCACCCTGTCCGCCAAGACGCGGCCGGACGTGTTGGAGCGGGCGCGCGACGCTTTGGTTGCTCAGGTCGCACATCTGAGCTTGGCCTGAGGCGCGCCATGACCCGCATCCTTATAACCCGCCTCAACCCCCGTACTGGCCGCATCGAGCGGCCTTGGCGCAACCGCGAAGGCGTGTTTGTGCTGGGTGACCCCAAGCACGGCGCGCAGAAGCACCATGACCGCTTTGCCGTGAAGGTGGGTACCCTCGCGGAGGTGGCTGAGCTCGTGAAGCAAGGGTTTTCGCTGCGTATGACGGATGGCGAAGCTCCACCGTCCCTGATCGCACCCGCCTCCCTGACGATCACAGAACAAGAGAGCGATGAGGGACAGGAGCAATGGGCGGAAACCCTGCCCAAAGCACCTTTCAGCATGGACGACATGCTGACCGAGCTGAAACAAGCCATGCTGGTTCAGGCAAGCCAGATCGCTCATGCTGGCTCGATGGAAGCGGCGATCGCCTTCATCGGTTTCGAGACTATCAACGAGATCTATCCATATTGCGAGGACGACGCCGACAAAGTCGATCTACGTCGCTTCCATGCTTCTTCCTATATGGATGCGGCTTACGACTACGCTTTTCAAATCGGCCGCTATTGGGCGTTCGGTGACGATGAGGCGCAGGATCTCAACGAGTTTATCCAAGGAGCCAATCCCCGAAATTGCTTCGGCAACGTGTCCCCGCTCG
>JAKAZJ010000425.1 GCA_021826565.1 Pseudomonadota bacterium
CTCCATCGCGCTCTTGTCGTTGATCTCATAGAGGATGCCGGTGCGCATCGTCCGCGCCCGCCGCCGGTGGGTCGGGTAATCGCGCTTCCACCAGCCGGCGTAGTCGGCATCCATCGGCTTGTTGCGCGACGGGATCGAGAAATTCGGCGTGCGCTGGAACACCGTCACCTGCGCCGCCTCGGCCGCGATGACCGGAATCGCCTGGATCGCCGAGGACCCGGTGCCGATCACGCCGACCCGCCGCCCGGCGAAGCTCACCGGATGATGCGGCCAGTGGCCGGTGTGGAAGCGCCGGCCGTGGAAGCTGTCGATCCCCGCGATCTCCGGCAGCTTGGCGGCCGAAAGACAGCCGGTGGCCATCACGCAGAACCGCGCCTCCCAGGTCCCGGCGTCGGTCTCCACCTGCCAGTGCCCGCGGCTGGCGTCGAAGCGCGCCGCCGTCACGCTGGTCTCGAAACGGATGTCGCGGCGCAGGTCGAACCGGTCCGCCACGTGGCCCGCGTAGGCCAGGATCTCCGGCTGCGCGGCGAAGCGTTCCGACCAGTTCCACTCCTGCTGCAACGCCGGGTCGAAGCTGTAGGAATACTGCATCGATTCCACATCGCAGCGCGCGCCGGGGTAGCGGTTCCACCACCAGGTGCCGCCCACGTCGCCGGCGCGCTCCAGCACCACCGCGCTGAGGCCGAGCCCGCGCAGCCGGTGCAGCATATAGAGTCCGGCGAACCCGGCCCCGACCACCACGACATCGACCGAACGCGCCCCGGATGCGGACATATGGACCCTCCTCGTCACCCGGGCAGGGCACACGCAAGGCGCGGCGCTGTCAATCGCGGGCGTTGACAGACCGCCCCGCGCGCCCCGACGCTGCGGCCCGCCCTGCGGGAGGACGCGATGGACCAGATCACCTATGGCCCCGAGGAGGCCGCCATGCGCGAGTATCTGCGCGCGGGCGAGGCGCGCGCCCGCGCCCTGGGCAACCGCGGCCCGCTCCGCTTCACCGCCACCGGCGCGCTCGCCCCCGACATCCTGGACGCCTATTGGCGCACCGGCTTCTACGTCTTCGAGGGCGTGCTGGGCGCCGAGGAACTGGCCGATCTCGAGGCGGATTTCCACGCCATCCAGGACCGGCTGCCGACCGCGCGCGAGGCCGGCACCGACCGCCACGGCCGCCCCGCCCTCGGCGTCGGGCATCAGGCGCCGACCTTGTTCTGGTCGAAGCCGCTCGGCGACCCGTTCGGCGGCACCGCGCTCGCCGGCGGGCGGCATCCGGTGAAGATGCACGAACCGGCCGCCGCCGCCGATGCCCCGGCCGAGGTGGTCTATCTCATCCTCGGCTCGCTGCAATTCTCCGACGCCGCGCTGCGCCTCTACGCCCATCCGGGGCTGCTGGCGGTGGCGGCTGCGGTGAACGGCGAGGATTTCGTGCCGTTCAACGAGGCGATTTTCATCAAGGAGCCCGGCCTTGGCGCCTCGGTCGCCTGGCATCAGGACGGGCTCACCCATTGGGACAGCCCGACCTGCGACGCCGGCACCCACGGGTTCAACTTCATGGCCCAGCTCTACGGTTGCACCGCCGCCAACGGGGTCTGGGTGGTGCCGGGATCGCACGCCCGCGGCAAGGCCGATATCCGCGCGATGGTGGCGGCCAACGGTTCGGAGCGGCTGGCCGAGGCGGTGCCGATCCTGTGCGCCCCGGGCGACGTGGCGATCACCAACCGCCAGACGGTGCATGGCTCGTTCGCCAACACGTCGCCCGATTGGCGGGTGACGTTCAATTTCGGCTTCCACCGCCGCGCCTCGGTGCTGGGGGTGGTGGCCGGCGGGGTGCACAACGCGCGCGCCGAATACGACGCGGCGCGGATCGCCACCCGGGCGCGCGCCATCGGCTGGGCGATCGACGCGCGCCGCCGGCGCTTTCCGGCTGAGACGCCGTTCGCCTACGCCCCGCACCTTGGGCAGAGCTTCACCTGGGACGACGCGGCCCGGGCGGCGCTGCGCGACTACAATTTGCTCGACCTGAGCATCTGAGTTGCGCTGGCGATCACCCGCACCGCCTGGTCCCACAGCGCGTAGGGTTCCAGCCGATCGAGCGGCGCCCACTCCGCCGCCCCGGCGTCCGAGCCGGCCTGGGGCTCACCGGCCACCCAGGGGGCGGCGAAATCGATGATGGTGTAATGATACCGCACCCGCCCGGCCGGGTCGGGGCGGATATTGTCGATCACCGCCAGAAGTTCGAGCGGCCCCACGGTGACGCCGGTCTCTTCCAGCAGTTCGCGGCGGGCGGCCTGCTCCACCGTCTCGCCCAGCTCCTGGGCGCCGCCGGGCAGGCTCCAGCTGCCGGCGTTGGGTGGCTTGCCGCGGCGGATCAGCAGCACGCGATCGCCTTTCAGCACCACCACGCCGATGCCGACGATGGGGCGGGGCGGATATTCCCGCCCGGTATCGGCCTCGGTCATGCGCGCCTCCGCTTGCGTTGGGCGCATCCTGACCCGGGCCGGGCGGCGCCGCCAGCCTGGGGCTACGGAACCAGCCGGTCCACCCCGTCCGGGCCGGCGACGAACGCCTCGGAGGCCATGCCCAGGAACAGGCCGGTGGCGATCACCCCGACGATCCCGCGCAGCGCCGCCTCCAGCGCCGGCGGATCGGCGATCGGCGGGAAGGCGCAATCCAGGATCGGGTTGCCACCGTCGCTGACGAAGGCCGACCCGTCCGGCCGCATCCGCCGCGCCACGTCCGCCCCAAGCGCGGCGATGTGTCGCGCCGTGGCCTCGATCCCGAACGCCACAACCTCCACCGGCACCACCCCACAGAGGCGCGCCACCCGCTTGCGCGCGTCGGCGATGATGACCAGCCGGTCGGAGGCGGCGGCGACGATCTTCTCCCGCAGCAGCGCCCCGCCCAGCCCCTTCACCAGCGCGAGGCCCGGGCAGGCGATCTGATCCGCCCCGTCGATGGTGACGTCCAGCCGCGGCGTGGCGGCGAAATCGGTCAGCGGAATTCGCAGCGCCCGGGCCTGCGCCGCGGTCTGTTCCGAGGTCGGGATGGCGATGACGCGCATCCCCGCCGCCACCTTCCGCCCGAGCGCGGCCACCGCCAGCGCGGCGGTGGAGCCGGTGCCGAGCCCGACCGCCATGCCGTCGCGCAGTTCCGCCACCGCGGCCTCGGCGGCGGCGCGCTTCTGATCGTCCTCCGCGCTCATGCCTGCGCCGCGCGGAACACCCGCAGCCAGTTGCCGGAGCAGACCTTGT
>JAKAZJ010000426.1 GCA_021826565.1 Pseudomonadota bacterium
GGCTCATCAGCACGCTGGCCACCACCATGTCGATCACCAGGAACGGCAGGAACAGCAGGAAGCCGATCTCGAAGCCGCGGCGCAGTTCGCCCACCATGAAAGCGGGGATGACGGCGCGCCAGGGCGCGTGTTCCGGATCGGCCGACGGATGCAGATGGGCAATGTCCATGAACATCCGCAGATCGGCGGGGCGTAGATTCGCCAGCATGAAATGGCGAAACGGCTCGGCGGCCAGGCGCAGGCCGTCCATGCTGCCGATGCGCCCCTGGCTCATCGGCAGCAGCCCCGCGGTCCAGGCCTGATCCAGCACCGGCTGCATGACGAAAAAGGTCAGGAACAGCGCCAACCCGATCAACACCGTGTTCGGCGGGGTGGCCTGGGTGGCCAGGGCGGAGCGCAGCAGCGACAGCACGATGACGATGCGGGTGAACGCCGTGACCATCACCAGCAGGCTGGGAGCGAGCGAGAGGATGGTGATCAGCGCGGTGATCTGCACCAGCCGCGCGGTGGCGCCAGGCCCGCTGCCAGGCAGCGGGAGGTTCAGGCTTTGCGCGTGCGCAGCCAGCGGGAACAGCAGCAGCGCCATGACGGCCACCACGGCCCGCGCGATGGCCGCGCCGCCACGGCCTGTCTTGCTGCCGGCCATGACGGGCGAAGCGGCCGCGACGGGCGAGCCGGCCCTCACGGTCCGGGCTCCGCCGGTTCCGCCGGCACCGCCGGCACCCAGCCCAGCACCAGATCCTGCGGCCCGCCGGTCAGCACCAGCACGTGCCGATCGCCACACCGCAGCAGATGCACCCGCCGGCGTGGGTCCAGCGCCAGGCTCCCGGCCAGCGCCAATCCCGGTCCGGTGTCCCCCGGCGGTCGAGGCCCGCCCGGCACCCATCCGGCGCCGCGTACGGCGCGCGCCAGCAGCCAGATCAGGCCCAGGACCGCGACCAGCGCCGCCACCGCAAGCAACGGGGTGGGGAGGGGCATTTTCGCCGTCCCGTCTCAGCTCGCCGGCGGCGGGCGGGACAGCGCAGCGGCCAGGGCGTCCAGCTCCGCGCGCAGTCCCATCAGCGCCAGCCGCGCCCGATGCCCCTCCGGCGGGTCCAGATCCAGCGCGCGCGCACAGAGCAGCCCCACCTGCCCGTCCAGCCCGGCCAGATCGATCCTCCGTCCGGCATCCGTCAGCGCCCGCGCCAGCGCCAGGGTCTGCGTGAGGCCGGTGGCAAGGCCGGAAACCTGTTCAAGCGGCGTTTCCGGCGCCGGAAACGCGGCCGTGACGGGCTCGGCCAACCCGCCGCGGCGGGGACGGAACGGCGCAAAGACAGGGACCTGCATGGCGGAATAAGAGCCGAGGAAGGTTGACTATTCGTTTCCGACGCCGGCCCGATTTACCGATTGACCGCGGCCGCCGGCTGGCGGAGGAAGCGGGCATGACACATGATCCTTCCCTTCAGCAGGCCGCGCTCTGGGCCGATCCGGCCGGCTACGACGCGCTGGTCCCGGCGCTGGCCGCGCTGCTGGCGGCCGAGCGCGATCCGGTGGCGAACCTGGCCAACGCCGCCGCCGCCATCTTCCATGGTCTGCCCGCGCTGAACTGGGCCGGATTTTACCTGCGCCGGGGCGAGACCTTGGTCCTGGGCCCGTTCCAGGGCTGGCCGGCCTGCGTGCGCATCCCGCTCGGCCGCGGCGTCTGCGGCACGGCGGCGGCCGAGGCGCGCAGCATCCTGGTTCCGGACGTGCATGATTTTCCGGGCCATATCGCCTGCGACGCACGCTCGCGGTCCGAGCTGGTGGTACCGCTGCTGGCGGCCGGGCTTGTGGTCGGCGTCCTGGACCTGGACAGCCCGCTTCCAAACCGGTTCGACGCGGCGGATCTTGCGGGGTGCGCGCGCCTGGCGGCGCTGATCGCACCGGCCGCCGCTTCCCTGGCTGGGGGGTAGCGATGCCACGCGAGCGGCCGACCGCGGCGGATCGCGCCGACTGGGCGCGCTTCGCCGAGGATATTCGCCCGCTGCCCGGCCGGCCCCGTCCCGCCCCGCCGCCGGCCTCCATGACCGCCGCGCCCGTGACCGCCGCCCCCGTCACCGCCGCGCCCGTGGCAGCCGCGCCCGGCGCCGACAAGATACCAGCGCCGCGCCCCGCGCCACGACGGACGGAGGCGCCGGTGGCGGTCGGCACCGCGCCGCCCGGGCTGGACAAGGCCAGTTGGCGTCGCTTCCGCTCCGGCGCGTTGGCCCCGACACGCGTGCTGGACCTGCACGCGCACACCGCGCAGCGCGCCTGGCAGGCGCTGCGCGCGTTCCTGACCGCCGCCGTCGCCGACGGGCTGCGATGCGTGGAGGTGGTCACCGGACGCGGCAGCGGTGAGACCGGGGGCGTGTTGAAGCGCGAAGTGCCGCACTGGCTCAACGGGCCGGAGCTGCGTCCGCTGGTGCTGGCGGTGGCGCACCCGCATCCGGCCAATCCGGGGTCGCTGCGGGTGCTGCTGCGGCGCACGCGGGCGGATCAGGCCGGCAGCACCTCGGTGGCGCGCCACAGATACCAGGCGGCGAAGGACCGATAAGGCGCCCAGGCGGCGCCGAGCGCGGCCAGGGCGCGCGGCTTGAGGTGTTCGTCATGGCCGTGCAGGCGGCGATACCCCTCGCGCACGCCGAAATCGTCCACCGGCAGGATGTCCGGGCGGCCGAGGGCGGAGATCAGCAGCATCTCGACGGTCCACCGGCCGATGCCGCGGATCTGCGTCAGGCGTTCGATCAGGGCGTCATCGGACAAGCGCGCGCAGGCGCGACGGGTGGGGACGGTGCCGGCGCGGGTGTGGGCCGCCAGATCGCGCAGCGCCGCGATCTTGGACCCGGAGAAGCCGCAGCCGCGCAGATGCGGTTCGGGCAAGGACAGCAGATGCGGGGCTTCGGGCAGGCTGCCGCCGGCGAGGGTGTCGAGCCGCCCCAGGATCGCCTCGGCGGCGCGGCCGTGAAGCTGCTGATGCGCGATCGCGCGGAGCAGGGCGTGGTACGGGCTGCGGGTGCGGTCGATGCCCAGCCGCGGCGGGCCGACGCGGGCAATCAGCTCGGCCCAACGCGGGTCGGCCGACAGATGCGCCATCGCGGCGCGGGCGGTGGCGGAGGCTGGCATGGCGACAGAGTGCCGCGGTGGGGCCGGATGGGCAAGGCAGGTATCAGTGGCGGAAATGCCGCATCCCGGTCAGTACCATCGCAATCCCCGCCGCGTCCGCCGCGGCGATCACCTCGGCATCG
>JAKAZJ010000427.1 GCA_021826565.1 Pseudomonadota bacterium
ATGCCGGAAACATCGGTGGACAATGCCTCTTTCGCCGCATGGACATAGGCATCGTCGATCGCCACGGTGCGGCCGCCCCACAGCCAGAACCCCAGCGCGCCCACCGCCACCACGACCACGCCGAGCACCATCAGCATCGGCCCAAGCGCGTGGCGGCTGATCCGCTGGCGCGCGACTGTGGGAGCGTCCGCGGCGGTGGCCATATCGCGGGCGTGGGGGGCGGTGGCGGATTGCGACATCAGACCGTCTCCGGCTGCCGCCCGGCGGGAGCCGGGTCGGGGTCAAGGCGGCGGGCCGCCATCAGGTTGGATTTCATCGCCACCAGCGCATCCGTCATATCGCGCAGCGCGGTGGGATCCAGGCCGGCCACGAGCATCCGCGAGATCTCGCCGCGCTGGTGATCGATATCGGCCAGGACGTCGCCCGATTCGGGGCGCAGATGCAGGCGCCAGATGCGCCGGTCACGCGGGTCGGGGCGGCGTTCCACCACCCCGCGCGCTTCCAGCCGGTCGATCAGCCGGGCGACGGTGATCGGCTCGACTTCCAGAAATTCGGCCAGTTCCTTCTGCGACAGGCCGGGCTGGCGCTCCAGCCAGATCAGGATCGCCCATTGGGCCCGGGTCATGCCGCGCAGCCGCGCCCGCTTATCGGCGTCCACCCGCAGCAGGCGGGCGACGTCGTGCAGCAGGAACAACAGGTCGCGGCGGAAATCCGGCAACGCAGGGGGGCTTTCTGAGACGATCCGGGCTTATGATAAGCAGCGTTATGATGGCTGCGCCAGGGCAGCAGGGCGCTCCACCCATGCGCCGGGCGCGGGGCGGCCCGGGCCGCGGCGCAGGGTCAGGCGGCGATCTCGATCTGGGCGGCGGTGGGCGCGTCCCCGGCCACCGTGGTGCGGCGCATGTCGCGCTTCTGGCGGTCGTCGAAGCGGCGCACGCGGTGCATGGTCTGGCGGTTGTCCCACATCACCAAATCCCATTGCCGCCAGCGATGGACATGGACGAACGGCGCCTGGGTCGCGTGCTCCGCCAGATCGCGGATGAACGCCAATGCCTCGGGCCGCGGCCAGCCGACGATGGTGCCGATATGCGAGGACAGATACAGCGACCGCCGGCCGGACACCGGATGGGTGCGAACCAGGCTCTGGCGCACCGGGCGGAACGCTGCGCGTTCTTCGTCCGTCAATTCGGTGAAGCCCAGCATGCCGCGCGAATAGAGCAGCGAATGCTCGCAGATCAGATCGGCCAACTGCCCGCGCGTGGCGTCATCCAGCGCGTCATAGGCGGCGCGCATATCGGCGAATTCCGTGTTGCCGCCGCTGTTGGCGGGCAAGCGGCAGGACAGCAGCGAGTATTTCGCCGGGATCGCGCGGAACGAGCTGTCGGAATGCCAGAGCTGATTGCCCAGGTTGAACAGCCGCCGCCGGTCATCGCGCGCCAGCGGCTGGTTGTCCTGACCGAGGTTGGAGACGTCGTTCATCCCCTGCGGCAGCCGCTGCTGGTCTTGGCGGGTGACGTTGCCGCCGCGGGCTTCCTCGATCGCGCCGAACCGGCGGGAGAACGCCATCTGCTGTTCGTCGGTCAGGCGCTGGTCGTGGAACACCAGCACCGCGTAGCGGTCCATGCCGGCTTCCAGGGCGGCAACCGTGGCCTGGTCCAGCGGCGCGGTGAGATCGATCCCCGCGACCTCCCCGACGAAGCCGGCTTCTGCAAGGCCAGGTTGGATCGGACGGATTTGCAGCGCCATGGCGCATCCCCCTGATGATCGTAGCGTGAGCCGATTCCCGCAGCGCGGGTTGCCGTCAAGCCCGGGGCGGCACGTCCAGCCGCACCACGATCCCCTCCAGTTCCGGGCTGGGCGCGGGATAGCGGCGCATCACCTCGGGGTCGTGGCCCGGGACGATATGGGCCGGGGTCGGCGCGGCCTCGCGCAGCAAATCGTAGCCTTCCAGCATCTGCCCCAGATGGAAGGCGGTGGTGAACAGGCGCTCGGTTTCGAAATGCTCATAATAATGGGTGACGTCGGAGGCCACCACCACGCGCCCGCGGCGTGTGTTCACGCAGACGAACTGCAAGCCGGCGGAATGGCCGGGGGCCGGGTGCAGCGTGATGCCCGGGGCCAGCGTGCGCGGGCCGTTATACAGCCGCACGCGGCGGGCGTAGTTCATCCGCACGATGCCGACCACGTCCTCCACCTCGAACGAATGCGCCAGCTTGCCGTAGCGCATATAGCGGCCGACGGCGTAGTGCAGTTCCGGTTCCTGCAGATGGAACTCGGCATTCGGGAAGCGATCGAAATTGCCGACGTGATCGTAATGCAGATGGGTCAGGATCACGTCCTTCACCGCGGCCGGATCGACGCCGATCAGGCCCAGCGCCTCCACCGGGCAGCGCAGGAATGTGCGGCCCCGCTTCTGCGCCACCGGTGCGGTGAAACCGGCGTCGATCACCACGCTGCGCTCGGCATTGGTGGCGACCCAGACGAAATAATCCATCGGCATCGGACCGTCATGCGGATCGCCGCCGATGAAGTGATCGGAGCGTTGCGCATCCCGGGTGGCGTAGCGAATGGCGTACAGATCGTAGATCGGGGTCTCGGACACGGCGCTGGTTTCCCCCTGCGTTGTGCGGGGAGGCTACAGCCGGTCCAGCACCGCGGCAATCTGGCGCGCGACCGAGTCGATATCGGCCATGCCATCGACGGTGAAGAACCGCCCCTGCGCCTGGTAATGCGGCAGGATCGGCGCGGTCTGGCGGTGATAGGCGTCCAGCCGAGCGGTCACTGTTTCGCGGTTGTCATCGGCGCGTCGGACAAACACCGTCCCGCCGCAGGCGTCGCACACGCCGGGGACGCGGGTGGGCTGGAACGTGTCGTGATAGCCCGCGCCGCAGGATTGGCAGGTGAAGCGGCCGGCCACGCGATCCACCAGCACTGCGTCATCGACCGCGAGCTCGATCACCGCGTCCAGCTTCAGGTGCTTTTCGGCCAGCAGCCGGTCCAGCGCCTGCGCTTGCGGCACCGTGCGGGGGAAGCCATCCAGGATGAAGCCCTTGGCGCAGTCGGGGCGATCGATCCGCGCACCCAGCATCCGGATGATGATGTCGTCGGACACCAGTGCGCCGGATTCCATCACCGCCTTGGCTTCCCGCCCGATCGGCGTTCCGGCGGCGACCTCGGCGCGCAGCATGTCCCCGGTACTGATCTGGGCGATCCCGTAGCGGTCCATCAGCCGCTTGGCCTGGGT
>JAKAZJ010000428.1 GCA_021826565.1 Pseudomonadota bacterium
CCCGTGAACCCGAAGCGGCGCGCCACGGCGTCGTCGTGGATCTTGTTCTCCGAATCCTGCGCCGAATTATACGCAAGTACCCGATAGGCGTCGGTCATGGCGTCCTTCCCCCCGTGTTATTCGGCGTTATTCGGCGGCCAGGCGTTCGCGTGCCACCGCGGCCTCGGCCCACACGGCCGTGTCGTGGAACACCGCGCCCCCGGCCGGCGGGGCCGGATCGTCGCTGGTCAGCGCGTTGATGCCGATCCCGCCCTCGTAGCATTCCGACGGCCAGACGCTCTCCACCACCAGCACGCCCGGTTGCACGCCGTCGAACAGACGCGCGTGCAGGACCACCGTGCCGCGGGCATTGCCGAGGCGCGCGCGGGCGCCGTCCGTCAGGCCCAGTCGGGCGGCATCCGTGGGGTGGATCATGACAGTGGGCCGGCCTTCGCGCTTGCGCGACCCCGGTGTCTCGGTGAAGCTGGTATTCAGGAACTGCCGTGCCGGCGATGTCATCATGCGGAACGGCGTCGTCGGCGTGCGTTCGTCGATGATCGCGAAATGATCCGGCAGCGCCGGCATCCCGGCCGCGAACGGGCCCAGCGCCGCCCAGTCGGGACGGAAATGGAACCGTCCGTCACGATGCGGAAACCCGTCGTGGAAATGCGCGGTGGCGAACGGCTCGGCCGCGTCCACCCAGCGCCGCGCTTGCACCTCCGCCGCGCCCGGTCGGCCGGACGCGCGCAAGGTGGCGTCGATCAGTTCCATTTCCGTCATGCGGAAGCCGGGATGCTCGGCGCCAAGGCGGGTGGCCAGCGCGCAGATCACCGCGTGGTTCGATCGACATGCGCCCGGCGGGTCGATCAATTTCGCGCCGATCTGGAAATAGGTGTGGCCGCCGGCCTGGTACAGATCGTCATGCTCCAGGAACATGGTCGCGGGGAGCACGATGTCGGACCAGCGCGCGGTTTCGGTCAGGAACTGTTCATGGGTGCAGACGAACAGGTCCTCGCGCGCGAAGCCGCGGCGCACGCGGTTGCTGTCGGGGCAGACGGTCAGCGGGTTCTGGTTCTGGATGAACAGAGCGTGGACCTGCGGCCCGTCGCCGAGTTCGGTCCGGTCCCCGGTCAGCACCGCGCCGATCCGGCTCATGTCCATGATGCGGACCGAGCGATCGAGCACGTCCAGCCCCTCGATCAGCGTCTTGTCCCAGCGATAGACGCCGCGGTTGCTCCACAGCGCGCCGCCGCCCTCGTGCGGCCAGGTGCCGGCGACGGTGGCGAGCGCGGTTACGGCGTGCATGTTGGCCGCCCCGTTGCGGGAACGGGCGAAACCGTAGCCCAACCGGATATAGCTGCGCTTGGTCGCGCCGTACCATGCTGCGAAGCGTTCGATCTCGGCGACACTCAGCCCCGTGATGGCAGCGGCCCAGTCCGGTCCGCGTGTTGCCAGATGCGCTTCCAGCCCGGCCGGATCGTCGGCGTGGGTGGCCATGTAGCCGCGGTCCGCCCAGCCGTCGCGAAACGCGATATGCATCAATGCGCAGGCCAGTGCGCCATCGGTACCGGGACGCGGCATGACGTGCAGATCGGCCACCGCGGCGGTGCCGGAACGATACGGGTCCACCACCACCAGCTTCGCGCCGCGTTCCTTCCGCGCGCGCGCCACATGGGTCATCACGTTGACCTGGGTGGCGACAGGATTGCCGCCCCAGATCACGATCAGATCGGATTTCGCCAGCTCGCGCGGATCAGGGCCACGATAACCGCCGACGCCGGCGAACCAGCCGGATTCGCAGATCGAGGTGCAGATCGTCAGCTTCTGACGGGAATAGCGCATCGCGTGGCGCAGCCGATTGATCCCGTCGCGCTGCACCAGCCCCATCGTGCCGGCGTAGTAGAACGGCCACACCGCCTCCGCTCCGTGCCGTGCCGCCACCTGGACCAGCGCGTCCGTGGTGCGGTCCAGCGCCTCGTCCCAGCTGATTTCCCGGAACTGACCGGACCCACGTGGTCCGGTGCGCAGCAAGGGGCGGGTCAGCCGGTCCGGGTGATGGACGCGCTCGGCGTAGCGCGCGACCTTCGCGCAGATCACGCCGCGGGTGTAATCGTTATCGGCCGCGCCGCGTACCGCGCCGATCCGGCCGCCGTCATGCACCTCCACCTCCAGCGCGCAGGTGGAGGGGCAGTCATGCGGGCAGACGGACGGGCGGATTTCCATCAGCTGCGCCAGTCGGTCCGGTCATGGGCGATCAGGCGCAGCGCCGCATCCCACACCATGACGTAATGATCGTCGTTTTCCTGGCGGCGGAATTGTTCGGCGGTGTGGCGGCGGACCTCCTCGGGCGGGGTCAGTAGCGTTTGCCCGCCGGCCAGGGCGGCCACCTGGGCGGCGCAGGCGCGTTCCAGCATATAGGTCATGTGGAACGCCTCGGCGATCGAGGTCCCGCCGACCAGCAGCCCGTGATTCTGCAATACCATCGCCTTGTGCTGGCCGAGATCGGCCACCAGGCGCTCGCGTTCGGCGAGATCGAGCGCGATCCCCTCATAGCCGTGATAGCCCAGGTAGCCATAGAATTTCAGCGCATGTTGGCTGATCGGCAGCAGGCCGTCGGGATGGGCCGAGACGGCGATGCCGGCCGCGGTGTGGGTGTGGACCACGCAGAGCAGATCGGGGCGGGCCATGTGGATCGCGGAATGGATCGTGAAGCCGGCGGCGTTGACACGGCGGCTCTGGCCGTCGTCGGGTTCGATGACGTTGCCGTCCAGATCGACCTTCACCAGGTCGGAGGCGCACATCTCGTGGAAATTCACGCCGTAGCGGTTGATCAGGAAATGATGATCGGGGCCGGGCAGGCGGGCGCTGAGATGGGTGTAGATGAAATCGGTCCAGCGGTGATGCGCGACCAGCCGATAAAGGGCGGCAAGGTCGCAGCGGATCGCCCATTCGGCTTCGGAATAGCCGGCGCGAGCGCGGGGGGCGGCGAGGATGTTCATGGCGGGGTCCTGGAAGGTTCGGGGCGCAGCATCCGCCGAGCCGGGCGGGGGCGTCAATTCCGCCGCTCCCGCCGGTCAGGGCAGGCGGATGCCGGCCGCGCCCGCCCCCGGCAGCACCGGCGCGGTTCTCCAATCGGAGCTGCAGCCGGCGGCCGGAGGTCAGGCCGCCAGCGCCTCGGCAACCGCCGCGATCCCCGGAACGCGTTCCGCCGGCCCCAGCACCGCCAGCGTGGGCACGGCACGGAAATGGCGCGCCGCGG
>JAKAZJ010000429.1 GCA_021826565.1 Pseudomonadota bacterium
AGCATCCCAGGAGTATCCCCGGGGGCCGGCCGCCAAGCCGGTCATTGCGTCCGCGTCAGGCCTCGATCGCGATGGAGACGGCGACGGGATTGCGGATGATATCGAGCACCGGCGAGGTCTTCTGGACATACTCGCCGAGTGCCAGCAGCTTCTCGCGCGGCGCGTCGCTCTTGATGCGGCAGTTTACCCGGATATTCCGGTAGCCGGGCCGGACCGTGTCCGACAGACCGAGAAAGCCCTGCAGGTCGATGTCCCCCTCCAGGCGAAGGTTCATTTCCTCGATCCGAATCCCCTGCGCGGCGGCGTTGTAGGCAAATCCAACCGCAAGACAGGAGGCGAGCCCGGCCAGCACGATCTCGACCGCGTTCGGCCCGGCATTGCCGCCAAGCAACACCGGCGGCTCGTCGCCATCGAGCACGAAGGGCTCGTTGCGACTGGTGTCCTCGCTGCCGGCACCGTAGAAACTCTGGATCAGGGTGCGGCTGTGGCCGCCGTCCTTCCAGTCCGTCTCGGCCCGGAATTTGAAATCCGCCAGTGCTGGCTGGGTTTTGATGGCGGCAACGGTGGCGAGAAGCTTGCCGACATCGACGCCGTTGATGGTTGGGGCGGGTGTATCATTCATCTTGGGTTCCTTCCGTTGGTCAGAGCAAGTGGAGATTCGGAGCGTGCCGCGGGCGATCGACTGCCGGGCAGGCACCGGCGTCGTACTCGCCAATCCCACGCCGTGGCGGCGGCCAGCAGGGCGAAACCGGCGATCTCCCCGGTTCGGTCGTAGTGGCCGAGCATCGCCCAGGCGATCAGCGCGAAGCCGAACAGCGCGAGCACGATTGGCGGCGGGCGCCGGTGACGGCGCAGGCCAAGCGCGACCCCTAATACGGTCAGACCGGCGAGGACGACGATCACCCCGGCCCAGGCTGCCGCATTGATTGCGATCGAGACGCCCAGCACCGAGAGGATCCCGACCAGAGCGAGGGTTCCGTAACAAGCCAGCAGCGCCGCCACCAGGCTGACCACGGCGAACCATCGGCTGCCTCCTTGCGACGGCATCAGCGGCCTGCCGCCCGGCGCGCCGGCGGATGACTCTCCCCCACCGCCAGCGCGATCCACACTCCCGACAGCGCCACCAGCACGGCGGTGGCCCACATCGCCGGCACCACCCCGCCGCCCCACTCGGCAACCGCGCCGAGCAACAGGGCGCCGATCGCGTAGCCGGTGTCGCGCCAGTAGCGATAGGTGCCGAGCGCCCGCCCGCGCCACAGCGGCGGCGCCAGATCGGCCATCGCCGCGATCAGGTTGGGATAAAGCAGCGCCATGCCGATGCCCATCACCACCGCCGCGATCTCCCACACCAGCACGCTGCCGGCCGCCGCGGTGACCGCGATTCCCAGCGCGAGCAGGAAGAACCCCGCGACCACCGGCGGCTTGCGGCCGATCCGGTCGGCCAGATGCCCGGTCCAGAGCTGCGACAAGCCCCACACCATGGCGTAGATCCCGGTGAGCCAGCCGATCTGCACCACGCTGAGGTGGCGGGCGCGGAAATAGACCGGGAACAACGCCCAGACGAGCGTATCGGCGATCTTGTTCGCCACGCCACCCTGGCACAGCGCGCGGTAGGTCGCGTCGCGGAACGAGACCAGCAGGAACACCTCGCCCCAATGCGGCATCGCCGCCGGCGCAGCGTCCGGCGAGGCGGTCTGCGCGTGCTCGGCATGGACCCAGGCCAAAGTGTCGCGCACGCCCGCCAGCAGGATCAGCGCGCCGCCGATCACCGCCAGGCCGAACACCAACAGCGCCCAGCGCGGCCCATACAGCGCCGCGAGATAGCTGGTGCCCAGCCCGGCCAGCCCGACCGCCGCATAGCCCGCCGCCTCGTTGATGCCGACCGCGAGGCCGCGCTGGTGGCTGCCGGCGAGATCGACCTGGCTGGTCACCGTCATCGTCCAGGTGAACGCCTGGTTCACGCCAAGGAAGACGTTCGCGACGACGATCCACCACCAGTTGGGCGCGAAGAAGATCAGGGACGGGATCGGCAGCCCGGCGAGCCAGCCGGCCAGCATGACCCGCTTGCGCCCGATCCGGTCGGACAGGCTGCCGGCAACGAAATTGAGCGCGCCTTTCACCAGGCCGAACGACAGCACGAAGGAGGCCAGGAACAGGTAGGCGCCCTTCGCCACACCGAACTCCGGCGCCAGTGCCGGCAGCACGGTGCGCTCCATGCCGACCGTCAGGCCGACGCAGAAGACCTGCGCGGTCTGCAGCGCGAACTGGCCGAGATTGACCCGGATGCCGCGTCGGTGCGCAAACGTCACGGCGTCCATCGGCGTCAGGCCACCGCGAGCGCGCGGCCGGCGTTGGCGGCACGCAGCGCCGCGGCCTCCGGCGGCGGCGGCGGGATCTCGGCCAGCATGAAGCGTACGAAATCGTCTTCGTTGTCGATTCCGAACGCTTCGTTGTGGCGCCGCTCGAACCCGATCGTCGAGCTCGGCTTGCCGCTGAGCCGCCGGCCGCAGACCGAGCCGGCATAGGCACCCGGCAGCACGTCCACATAGTCGGGCAGCGTCTTCAGCCGCCGCGCGCTGGCGAACAGGGCGCGCGCGCCGTCCTCGGCGCTGGTGGCGAGCTCCGTGCGGCCAAGATCGCCGGCCATCAAGGTGTGCCCGGTCAGCACGAACCAGGGTTCCTCGGCCCGCGTGTGGTCGGTGACCACCAGCGCGACATGTTCGGGGGTGTGGCCGGGGATGTGCCACACCTCGGCGGTCACGTTGCCGAGGTCGAGCACGTCGCCATCGGCCGCGCCGTGGAACGGGAACCCGGTGGCGGCGGAGGCGTGCAGCACGTAGGGCGCGCCGGCGGCGGCGGCGAGCTCGCGCGCCGCGGAGCGGTGATCGGCGTGGAGATGCGTGTCGATTACGTAGCGGATGTGCATGCCGGTTTGTTCGGCGGCTTCCAGATACGGCGCGATCGGCCCCAGCGGATCGACTACCGCGGCCATCGCCTTGCCGCCGCAGCCGAACAGGTAGGAGACCGCAACCGGGTCGCGATGCAGGTATGAGCGCAGGATCATGGTGATCTCCCTGGCCGGCCGGGCGGCACCCGGGCCGGTCTGTGTTGACAGGTGTGCGCACCTGATCCTAAATTCCAGGTATCATTGGATTGATAGGGACATGCCGTCAACCCCCAACCCGAAGCGTGCCGTGTTCGAGCAATTCGCCCTGGTCGCCCAGGCGCTGGCGAA
>JAKAZJ010000430.1 GCA_021826565.1 Pseudomonadota bacterium
TCTCCGGCCAGTGGTGGGTCACGGTGTTCCCGGGTGTGGCGCTGATGCTGCTGGTGCTGGCGATCAACCTGCTGGGCGACTGGCTGCGCGACGCGCTGAACCCGAGGCTGCGATGACGCCGCTGCTGGAGGTGCGCGACCTGACGGTGGAGTTCCCCACGCGCCGCGGCACGCTGCGGGCGCTGGACCGCATCGGTTTCGCCATCGCGCCCGGTGAGATTCTTGGCATGGTGGGGGAAAGCGGCGCCGGCAAATCCCTTACCGGAGCGGCGATCATCGGCCTGCTGCAACCGCCGGGCCGTATCGCCGGCGGCGAAATCCGCCTGGAGGGCGCGCGTATCGACACGCTTGACGCCGAGGCGCTGCGCCGCATCCGTGGCCGCCGGATCGGCGCGATCTTCCAGGACCCGCTGACCACATTGAACCCGCTCTATACCATCGGCCGCCAGCTGACCGAAACGATCCGCACCCATCTGCCGCTGTCCGCCGCGGCGGCGCGCGCCCGCGCCGTCACATGGCTGGACGAGGTCGGGATTCCGGCAGCCGCACGCCGGATCGATGCCTACCCGCATGAATTCTCCGGCGGCCAGCGCCAGCGCGTGGTGATCGCGCTCGCGCTCTGCGCCGAGCCGCGCCTGATCGTGGCGGACGAACCCACCACCGCGCTGGACGTTTCGATTCAGGCGCAGATCATCGCCCTGCTGAAGCGCCTGGCGCGCGATCACGCCACGGCGGTGCTGCTGATCACGCACGACATGGGCGTGATCGCCGAGACCGCGGATCGGGTCGCGGTGATGTATGCCGGACGCATCGCCGAGATCGGCCCGGTCGCCGACGTGATCCGCACCCCCGCCCATCCCTACACCGCCGGGCTGATGGCCAGCATCCCGCCGCTGGAACACCGGGTGCCGCGGCTCGCGCAGATCGAGGGCGCGATGCCCCGGCTCGACGCCATCCCGGATGGCTGCGCGTTCCACCCACGTTGCCCGCGCGCGGTGGATCGCTGCCGCGCCGAACGCCCCGAACTGGCCGCCGCCGGTGCCACCGCCGCCGCTTGCTGGCGTGTCAATCTGCCGGCGCATGTCTGAATCCCCCCCGCTGCTGGAACTGCGCGGCGTCACGCGGCGCTTCGACGTCTCCCGCCCCGCGCTGCAACGCCTGCTGGCGCGCGCGCCGCGGCAATATCTGCGCGCGGTGGACGAGGTCTCGTTCGTGCTGCCGCGCGGCGCCACCCTGTCGCTGGTGGGCGAATCCGGCTGCGGCAAATCCACCGTCGCGCGCCTGGCGGTGGGGCTGCTGACCCCGAGCGCCGGGGAGGTCCGGTTCGAGGACCGGCCGCTCGCCGCCGCCCGCGCCGATCCCGCGCAGCGGCGGCGGATGAACATGATCTTCCAGGACCCGTATGCGTCGCTGAATCCGCGCTGGCGGGTGCGCGATATCGTCGCCGAGCCGCTGCGCGCGTTCGCGTTGGCGCGCGGCGCCGAGGCCGGCGCGCGCGTGGGCGCGCTGCTGACCCAGGTGGGCCTGGCGCCGTCGGACGGCGAGAAATACCCGCACGAATTTTCCGGCGGCCAGCGCCAGCGCATCTCGATCGCGCGCGCGCTGGCCAGCGCGCCGGAATTCCTGATCTGCGACGAACCGACCAGTGCGCTGGATGTTTCGGTGCAGGCGCAGATCCTGAACCTGATGCGCGATCTGCAGGACCGGCTGGGCCTGACCTATCTGTTCATCAGCCACAACCTGGCGGTGGTGCGGCATATGTCGGACCTGCTGGGCGTGATGTATCTGGGGCGGATCGTGGAACTCGGTCCGGCCGCAACGATCTTCGCCGCGCCCCGCCACCCGTATACGCGGCTGTTGCTGGAAGCGGTGCCGGATCTGGAACGGGTCGGCCAGGCCCGCACCCCGGTGGGCGGCGAGGTGCCAAGCCCGATCGACCCCCCACCCGGTTGCCCGTTCCACCCCCGCTGCCCGTTGGCCGAGGAGCGCTGCCGGCGCGAGAAACCCGTGATCCGGACGCTGGGGGACGTTGCGGTCGCCTGCCATCTGGCGGCGTAGGCGGACCGTGAGGGGCTGGTGGGGCATGATCGAATCACCCCCCATGCGATGCGGATGGCCGGGGGCGGCGGAAATCGACTTCGTCGACACCCAGGCGAGCGTGCCAGGAAGTACATACGTCAGGATCGGGTAAGATGAGGTCTCCTGCGGAACTCGGACACACGAACGAACTTACAGGAGACACATGATGGTCCTGTTGAGCATCAGGGGAAAGATAAGCTGCCGCCTCAGAACGGATGTGACAAGCAGTGATGTGGCGGAAGAAATTGGCCGATCTCTTCGCGGTGTCGGATTGGTACACACGGATGTAACGAGAGACGAAGCCTCATTCGCACGGAATTTTGGAGTTTCGCAGCTTTTTTTGATGGCGAGCAGGGGGAGTTTTTCAGTTCGGCTGAATGGTGCGCTGACGTCGATACATTACGATATATCTATGGTGAAATCTTGGATAGTAACGTCGATTGTGGGCCTTGTCCTCTCACTGCCGATCGTGATGGAGCATTCAATCGATTATAGATCGAAATACGCCATGGTTGTCTCGACGTTTGTGCTCATGATTCTGTGTAATGTTGCCTACTACGTTATGATTCTGGTGCGATCCCGTATGTTCTTGCGTCAATGCCTTGGCCTATACGCCGCCTGAGGACGCTCCAAGGCGGCATGGTGTGGTGGCCCGATCCTCGCAACTCCCCAACTTTTGGATGGAGTCCGCGGGAGATGCAGGCCGAAGCGATGCTCGGCCTCGCCGTGCCGAAGGAGGTCACGTCGAGAAAGCAGATACATTGTTGCTCCACCGCAATATGCCATGTTCCAGGTCTGGGATCGGGCCGCCGGCGCAAGAAAACCGCGGTCCCCAAGCCAGGGGATGTCACGACCGCCTGCAACGCGGCGGGCGGCGACTCGGGTAGATGGCCGGGTCAAGCCCGGCCATGACGGGTGATCGGCGCGCAGAGTACTGCTCCCGTGACCCAGCTACGCCCCCATCAACGCCCGCACATGCGCCGCCGCCGCCGCCGCCAGCGCAGCCAGATCGTACCCACCCTCCAGCACCGAGACCACCCGCCCCCCTGTGACCTCCAGCAACGCCTCGGTCACCCAGGCGAAATCCGCGGTGTCGAGGCGGAGCTCTGCCAGCGGGTCGGCGCGATGGGCATCGAACCCGGCCGAGATCAC
>JAKAZJ010000431.1 GCA_021826565.1 Pseudomonadota bacterium
GCTGGTCACCATGATGCCGAACCTGGACCCGGCGGTGGAAGCATTCGAGCAGTTCCTTCTGGGCACCCGCCCGGACGATCTGCTGGACGCCGATCCGCGCTTCGCCGGGCTGCTGCGCCGGCTGGGCTGGATGCTGGGGGTGAACCCGGACCTGCTGCCGCCGGCATACTGGCCGGACCCGCCGACCGCGCCACTGCATCCCGACGAACTGCGCCCCGCGCCGCGCGGGTTCGCGCGGTGTCTGCGGGTGAACCAGATGGCGTACGAGATGCTGGAGGCGCGGCTGCGCGCCGAACGCGCCGAACGCGCGGCCCTCCCGGCCCCAGAACCCGCCCCCGAACCGGCCACCGGGGACCCGGCCGAAAATTCCGCCTGACCCGGCGGCGGGAAACGCGTGCGCTAAATGTTTCGATATAACAACAAATATCACGCCCCCTGGCCCGTGTCCCGCGGCGCATGGGTCCCGCCGCTGGCGGGCGGGGCCCGACCGGCAGGGCACCGCGCTCCTCCTCGCGGCGCCTGAATCCGGGCGCGCCGAGAAGCCCGATCGCCAAACCCCCGGGTGTCGCGTGCATGCGACCCGGCCGATCCTGCGCCCACATTGACACCACCTGACCGGCCGATTACCCCGCGCCACCCCCCCCACCCCGGAATCTCCCGCGATGCCAGTTCATGCTTTCGTCTTCCCCGGCCAGGGCAGCCAGGCGGTCGGCATGGGCCGCGATCTGGCCGCGGCGTTCCCCGCCGCGCGCGAGGTGTTCCAGGAAGTGGACGACACCCTCAACCAGAAGCTCTCCCGGCTGATGTTCGAGGGGCCGCCCGAAGACCTGATCCTGACCGCCAACACCCAGCCGGCGCTGATGGCGGTCTCGCTCGCCGTCCTGCGCGTGCTGGAGTCCGAAGGCGGCTTCGTCCTGCCCGACAAGGCGGTGGTGGTGGCCGGACATTCGCTCGGCGAATACAGCGCGCTGGCCGCCGCCGGCAGCTTCCGGATCGCCGAGGCCGCCGCCCTGCTGCGCCGCCGGGGGGAGGCGATGCAGCGCGCCGTCCCGCCCGGGGAAGGCGCGATGGCCGCCCTGCTCGGGGTGGAACCGGACGTCGCGCTGGCGATCTGCGAGGCCGCGGCGCCGGTCCCTGACTCCGATCCGCCGGTGCGTGAGGTGGTGGAGCCGGCCAACGACAACGGCGGCGGGCAGATCGTGATCTCCGGCCATCGCAGCGCGGTCGAGCGCGCGGTGGAGATCGCCAAATCCCGCGGCATCCGCCGCGCCATGCTGCTGCCGGTCTCGGCTCCGTTCCATTGCGCGCTGATGGCCCCCGCCGCCGCGGTGATGGCCGAGGCGCTGGCCGCCGCCGCGCCGCGTCCGCCCTCCGTGCCGCTGATCGCCAATGTCTCGGCCGCCAAGGCGACCACGCCGGAGGCGATTCGCGACCTGCTGGTGCGCCAGGTCACCGCCACCGTGCGCTGGCGCGAATGCGTCGGCGCGATGACCGCGCTGGGGGTGGATAGCTTCGTCGAACTCGGCGCGGGGAAGGTGCTGGGCGGGCTGATCCGCCGCATCGCCCCCGACGCGGCCGTGGCCGCCGCCGGCACGCCGGCCGAGATCGAGGCGGTGCTGCGCGCGCTATGATCGCGCCCGCCACGCCCGGACTCGCCACGCCTGGGCCCCCCGTGCCCACCTGCATTCCGCCCCCGCCGCGCCCTCCCGTCATGGCCGGCCTTGAAGCGCCCACCTGCCCCCGACCCGCGCCGGCGGGCGATCGCCCCGGTGGATGGCCGGCGCAAGGCCGGCCATGACGGGCGGGCGCGGCGGTGTAGAACCTCGAACCATCGCAGGGAAAACACCCATGTTCCGACTTGACGGTAAGACTGCCCTGGTGACCGGCGCCTCCGGCGGCATCGGCGCCGCGATCGCCCGCGCGTTGCACACCCAAGGCGCCGCCGTGGTGCTCTCCGGCACCCGCCGCGACGCGCTGGAGGCGCTGGCCGCCGCGCTCGGCGACCGCGCCCATGTCTGTCCCGCCGATCTCAGCGATCCCAAGGCCGCCGACCACTTGATCGCGAGCGCCGAGGCCGCCGCCGGCCCGCTGCATATCCTGGTCAACAATGCCGGGATGACGCGGGACATGCTGGCGCTGCGCATGGACGACGCCGATTGGCAGGCGGTGCTGGACGTCGATCTCACCGCGCCGTTCCGCCTGGCCCGCGCCGTGCTGCGCGGGATGGTGCGGCGGCGGGCGGGGCGGATCATCGCGATTTCCTCGGTGGTCGGCACCACCGGCAACCCGGGTCAGGCGAATTACGCGGCGGCCAAGGCCGGGCTGGTGGGCATGACCAAGGCGCTGGCGCAGGAAGTGGCCTCACGCGGGATCACGGTGAACGCCGTGGCGCCGGGATTCGTGGTCACGCCCATGACCGACAAGCTGTCGGAGCAGCAGAAGGCGCGGATCACCGGCGCGATCCCGCTCGGCCGGCTGGGCGCACCGGAAGACGTGGCGGCGGCGGTGGTCTATCTGGCCGCCGATGAGGCCGGCTGGGTCACCGGCACCACGTTGCATGTGAATGGCGGCATGGCGATGCCGTAACACAAGCCGCGGTTATCGCGCTGCGGGCCTGGGGCTGTCCGCCCGCATCTCGCGCGGGGTGATCACGGCCGGGATCGGCGGCGGCGCCGCCGCCGCGGGGGATGTTCCCAGCCGGACCGCGATCGTCTGCGCCGCGCCGTCGCGGACGATCTCGAGCGTGATCCCGGTTCCGGGAGGCCGCGCCATGATCGCGCGCTCCAGGTCCCGCGCCGCGACCCGGGTTCCGTCCAGAAGCCGGATCGCATCCCCCGGGCGCAGCCCCGCCCTTGCCGCCGGCCCGCCCGGCGCCACCGCGCCCACCAGCACGCCGCCCGGACCGGCCAGACCCAGGGACGCGGCGATCGGTGCCGTCACCGCCTCGGCCGAGACCCCGAGCCAGCCTCGCAGCGGATGGCCGTAGCGACGCAGCATGGCGATATCGGCCCGCGCGATTGCCGCCGGAATTGCGAAGCCGATCCCGATCGACCCGCCCGAGGGCGAGTAGATCGCCGTGTTCACGCCGATCACGCGGCCGGCCATGTCGAATAGCGGCCCGCCCGAATTGCCGCGGTTGATCGGCGCGTCGGTCTGGATGAAATCCTCGCGCCCAACGCCGTGCGCCCCATCGCCGTGCGCCCCATCGGCGATGCCACGCCCCAGCGCC
>JAKAZJ010000432.1 GCA_021826565.1 Pseudomonadota bacterium
CAGCTTCACCAGCGGACCGAGGGCAAAGCTCAGCAGCACCGCCAGCGCCAGCGGCACCAGGACCTCCCGCGCGAAATAGAGCGCGGTGACGACAATGGCGGCGACGGCCAATGCCGCGAGACCCGACACGGGCGTCGTGGGCAGTGCGTGGACGGGTCTGGGATGTTTCAAGCGCATGACGGGAAGCGATCGCGGGGCGCGACGCAAGGCTCGGAAACTACCCAAGCCCGCGCGCGCGAACGTGACCGCATCGAGACTACTGGAGCGGCGAGAAATCCGTCGGCTTGAGAATCCGGTTCTGCATGTCGATCACCACGCCGAGCTCGGCGCCGCGGCGCAGGAAATCCTGCCAGGCCGGATCGGCCGCCATGGCGTTGCGCCGGCGCTCACGGTCGCCCTGGTCCTCGTAGCCCCAGAGATGCACCACGCGGTTCAGCGGGCCTTCCACGGTGGTGAACCAGCCGAGGCAGCGGCCGAGGTATTTCTGCTGCAACGGCCAGGCGAATTCCTTGTAGAGCGCGACGAACTCGCCCATCCGGTTGGGCTTGCAGGTGTAGATGCGCAGATCGACGATCATGGCCGGGTCCTCCCTGTTGGCAGCGCCTGCGTAGCCGCTTCGCCGCTGGCGCGAAACCCCGCCCGCTGGCATGAGAGGGGTGGTAGTCGGGAGATCCACATGGCGGCATCGTTCTGGACCCGGATCGGAGTGGCGGCGCAGCTGACCGGCGCGGCGGTGATGATCGGCGCCGGGGAATGGCAGCTTGTGCGCGCGGTGCCGCGCCTTGATCCGTTCGAGGCGGTGGCGGCGATGGCGGTCAACCTGGTGGTGATCGGCGTGCTGCTGGTCGGTCTCGCGCTGCTGCGGCTGGTGTGGGACCGGCTGGCGCGGCTGGAACGCGGCCTGCCGCCGGCCCTGTAGCATGCGGCGCCGGTCTCGCCATCGCGGCCGATCGGTGTAGGATCGCGCCCCGAGCGGTCGAAGCAGGAGGAAACGGATGAAGATCGAACGGGTCGAGACGCTGCGCGCCGATGCCGGCTGGCGCATGTTCTCCTATCTGAAAATCAGCACGGCCGATGGTGTGATCGGCTGGTCGGAATTCAACGAGAGCTTCGGTTCCACCGGCCTCGCCGATGTGATCGACGGGCTGGCCCCGGTGCTGATCGGCAAGGACCCGCGCCGGTTCGAGGCGATCACCCAGCACCTGCACGTGCTGACGCGCCAGTCGCGCGGCGGCATCAACCAGCAGGCGATCGCCGCGATCGAGAACGCGCTGCTCGATATCACCGGCAAGGCGTATGGCGTGCCGGTCTGCGCGCTGTTCGGCGGGCCGATCCGCGAGCGGATTCCGGTGTATTGGTCGCATTTCGGCACCTATCGCGTGCGCAGCGCGGCGCTGATGGGGGTGCCGGCGATCGGCAGCTACGACGATCTGGCGCGCCACGCCGAGGAAGTGAAAGCACGCGGCTTCCGCGCGCTGAAAACCAACATCCTGCCGCTGGCAGGCGGCGGGCCGGTCACCTTCACGCCAGGCTTCGGGCGCACCCCGGGCTGGCCGGAGCTGAACTGGGACAACCGGCTGACCGCGGGGCTGACCAAGCAGTTGCTGGCAATCCGCGCCGCGATCGGGCCCGAGATGGGGATGATGCTGGACGTCAATTTCCACTTCAAGACCGAGGGCTTCCGCCGCATCGCCGAGGCGGTGGCGCCGGCGCATCTGACCTGGCTGGAGATCGATACCCATGACGCGCCGGCGCTGGCGTTGATCCGCCGCGATGCCCCCTGCCCGATCGCGTCGTGCGAGACGCTCCACGCGCGGCGCGAGTTCCGCCCGTATTTCGAGAATTACGCGATGGACGTCGCGATCGTCGATGTGATCTGGAACGGGCTGGCGGAATCGCTGAAGGTGGCGGCGATGGCGGATGTGTACGAAACCAATGTCGCGCCGCATAATTTCTACGGCCATCTGTGCAGCGCGATCAGCGCGCATTTCTCGGCTGCGGTGCCGAATTTCCGGATCATGGAGATCGATCTGGACAGCGCGCCGTGGCGCGACGAATTCTACGACGCGGCGCCGGTGATCGAGAACGGTGAATACGTGCTGTCGATGAAGCCGGGCTGGGGCGTGGAGGTGAACGAGAAGGCGGTGCGCGCGCGCCCGCCGAAGGGCTAAGGGTAAGCGCACCTCTCCCGCTTGCGGGTCCCGCAAGCGGGAGCGGTGAGGGCGCCGCGGGATCATATATTGTCACGGAAGGAACGACGACATGGCGAAGTTCAAGATCATCACCCCCGCCGGGGCCAGCTTCACCACCGCGGGCGGCGGTTACGATTATGAGATGGAAGGACTGGCGGGGCTGGATGCCGAGATCGTCGAAGGGCCGACCGATGAGGCCGGCTTCATCGCCGCGGCGCGCGACGCCGACGCGCTCTATGCCAAGGGCATCAAGATCACCAAGCCGATCATCGACAGCCTGACCAAATGCCGCGCCATCGTGCTGGGCAGCGTGGGCGTCGATAGCGTCGACGTCGCCGCCGCCACCGCGCGCGGCATCCCGGTGACGAACTGCCCGGACACGTTCATCGAGGAAGTGGCCGACCACGCCATGACCCTGCTGCTCGCCGGCTTCCGCCGCGTGATCGAGCAGGACCGCATGGTGCGCGAGGGCCGCTGGCGCGAGGGCCGTCCGGCGCTGCTGCAGATCCCGCGCCTGATGGGGCAGACCCTGGGTTTCATCGCGTTCGGCCATGTCGCCCGCGCCGTCGCCCGCCGCGCCCGCGGCTTCGGCCTGCGCATGATGGCGTACGATCCGTTCATCGAGGAGCTGGTGATGCCGGACTACGGCGTGCTGCCGGCGACGCTGGAGGACGTGCTGGCGCAGTCCGATTTCATCTCGATGCACGCGCCCGCGACCCCCGAGGCCGAGGGGATGCTGACGGAGAAGCATTTTCGGCAGATGAAGAAGACCGCCATCTTCATCAACACCGGCCGGGGTCCGACGGTGCAGGAAGCCGGCCTGATCAAGGCGTTGCAGGAGGGCTGGATCGCCCACGCCGCGTTGGATGTGCTGGAGATCGAGCCGCCGGGCAACAACAACCCGATCCTTGGCATGCAAAACGTGACGCTGAGCGCGCATACCGCATCCGCCTCGGCGCGCTTCGATCCGGCGCGGAAACGTCATGTCGGGCGGGAACTGGGGCTGGTGCTGGCGGG